>JAFVWL010000005.1 GCA_017501695.1 Oscillospiraceae bacterium | reverse complement strand
TCGCATCATGCTCTCTACGACCATCTGCTTAAACTCACCCGTATATCGTTTGTTCGGTACTCCTTTAGGCATAAGAAAAACACCCCATTTCTTAGTACAAGTATTATATCATACTTGTCTAACAAATGGGGTGCAGTTCACAACCTTCCGCGGCGATTTCTGTTTACAGAGAGTAATCCTCGTCCTCGTATTTCTGGAAATCCAGGGCCTTGGCTTTGGCGGGGACCCGCTTGGTGGGGTCGTATTTGAATTTCCAGCAGGGCTTCTCGGTGGATACCACACCCTTCTTGACGCAAAGGACCTGGCCTTCCTCCAGCGGTGTGCCATGGGCACAGTAGAGACAGGATTTCTCGATTTGTTTCCGAAACAGCATAGCATTCCCTCATTCCCCGGTTTTTCAATATTATACACCCAGCGAAGCCAAATTGCTACTGCTTTTTTTGCGAAAAACCGGGATCCTGGCCCACAAAATCGGAATTCCCGCCGCCAGCAGAAAAATGAGGGGAACGCTGACCCTCTGGTCCGGGGGAAACAGCGGATTTTGAAGAATGACAGCAAGGTAAAAGCTGATGCAGGCCTGTAAAATTTTTCCCGGGAAATACAGCCCCGTTCCCAGGGGCCCGGTGACGGACAGGGTCTGCATCCCCACGCACAGGCCCCCGAAGGCCAGAAATACCGAGGCGAACAGGAACCTCAGGCCAGGGCTGTCCAGCAAGGACAGGCTTACACAGCCGTTGGCCAGCTCTGTCAGGCCCCCCAGAAACACCAGCACCGGTTTTGGAAAAAACCAGCCGGTCCAACGCTCCAAAAATTCCAGAAGGATCCGAAACAGGATCACCCAGCCGCAGATCCTGCCCATGGTCCCCACCGCCCGGCTCAGGGAATCCGGCAGTGACACGGGATTACCGGGGCCGGTGTGGAAGGCTTTGTCGGTATCTCCCGGCAGCAGCCGGGCTGTTATGACAGCGGACAGAATATGAATTCCCCACAGGACCCACAAAGCTTTCGTGTTCCGGAAGACCTGGGACAGCATTCCGAAGAGAAAGGCGGGCCCTGCGTTGCTGCAAAAGCCCAGCATCCGCCGGGCGGTATCCCGGGTCAGCCGTCTGTCCCGCCAGGCCTGGGTCACGGCGGCGGCACCCACAGGATACCCGCCCAGGAGCCCGGTGATCAGAAGCCCTTCGGACCCCGCGGGGATCCGGCAGAATCTGCCCAGCCAGCCAAGGAAGGGGATCCGGGGAAGATTTCCGGTTAAGTATCCGCAGATCACCAAAAAGGGGAACAGGGCTGGGATCACCGACCGGATACAAAGCTCCAACCCAGCCCCTGCCCCGGCCAGGGCTGTTTTCGCGTCCAAAATGAGGATGCACAGGGCCGCTGCCGCCGCCAGGACGGAATATTTTGACTTCATGTCCACACCACCTCGGAAGAAATCTATGCCCCGGCGGGTAAAATCATCACTTTGGACGCATATACATTTTCTGAATGGGGAGGTGTTTTGCGGTGGAACGGGATGTAATTTGGAAGAAATTTCGGAACAACTCCGGCTCCGGGGCTGGCCCCCAGCCTCTGGTGGAGCTGTTTGGGGAGCGGCGGGTGCTGCTGGAGCATCATCAGGGGGTTCTGGCCTACGGCAAGCAGGAGGTACGGATCAAAGTCCGGTACGGACAGGTCCGGGTATGGGGCACAGGGCTTTGCCTGTCCCGGATGACGGCGGAGCAGCTTGTGGTCTGCGGACATATCGGCGGAGTGGAGCTTTTGAGAAACGGCGGTGGTGGCTGTGAATGAGTGGACGGAGCTGGAGGTGACCAGCGCGGATATTCCCGCCGCGGTTTCGGAGTACGTCCGGTCCGGGGCTGAGCTTGCGGATATTCAGGAGGTGGACGGTCTGCGGATCCTGGTCACCGTCCGCTCCGCGGATCTGCCCGGCCTCCTGGCTCTGGCCGGCAAGCGTGGGGACGGGACGAAGATCCTGGGCCGCCGTGGGTACGCCGGGATTCTGCGGCGTTTGGGCCGTCATCCGGTGCTGATTATCGGGGTACTTTTTTTGCTGTTTCTCACGGCGTTTCTGCCCACCCGGGTCCTGTTTGTGGAGGTCCGGGGCAACGAGAATATCCCTGCCAGACGGATCCTGGAGCAGGCTGCCCAATGCGGCGTTTATTTTGGGGCGGATCGGGGATCGGTCCGCAGTGAACGGACAAAAAACGCCCTGCTGGAAGCCATCCCGGAACTGCAGTGGGCCGGAATCAATACCCAGGGCTGCCTGGCGGTGATCACCGTGGAGGAGCGGCAGATCCAGTCCAGAGAACCGGAATCCGGGATCTGCAGCCTGGTTGCCAGCCGGGACGGAGTGATCCGTCAGGTCACTGCTCTGCGGGGTACTGCCCTCTGCGCCCCGGGACAGTCGGTCCGGGCAGGGGAGGTGCTGATCTCCGGCTACACGAACTGTGGTGGTGTGCTCCTGGCCCAGGGGGCGGAAGGGGAGGTTTTCGCGGAAACCAGACGGTCCCTTCGGGCTGTAACCGGGGCTCAATGGGTCCTGCGGGGGGATTTTCAGGGTTCGGAAACAAAAATTTCTTTGATTTTAGGAAAAAATCGCATAAATTTCTACGAAGACAGTGGAATTTTGGATGCCAGTTGTGTTAAAATGTATACGGAGTATTATATGACCCTGCCGGGAGGATTCCGGCTTCCCCTGGTCCTGAATGTGGAGCGGCGGCTGTATTACGGAGCGGCTCCCGGGGAGGTGGATCCGGGACGAACGGACCGGATCCTGGAAGAAGGCTCCGAAGCCTACCTGCTGGAACAGATGATCGGCGGACAGATCCTGGAGGAAGCTTCGGTGCCGGGAGAGTATCAGCGTTACACAGAATACATCTGCCTGGAAATGATCGGGCAGATCCGATATGAGGAGAACACAGAAATCTATGGGGAGAATTACGGAACGAACCGTTAACGCGGAACGGGTGGAGGATCTGATCACCGTCTTCGGATCCTTTGACGAAAATATCAAACGGATCGAGGAAGCGCTCTGCGTGTCCATCGTCAACCGCGGTACGGAGCTGAAGGTTACGGGTGACGAGGAAGCGGCGGATAAGGCCGTGCGGACTCTGGAGGGTCTGCTGTCCTTGGCGGCCAAGGGTGAGACCATCGATGAACAGCGGGTCCGGTATCTCATCACCCTGGTCCGGGAGGGCAACGATCATCAGGTTTCTCAGATGGCCAAGGATGTGGTGTGCATCACCGCCAAGGGCAAACCCATCAAGGCCAAGACTGTGGGCCAGCAGAACTACATGAAGGCCATCGGCAAGAATACGGTCACCATCGGCGTGGGCCCTGCCGGTACGGGCAAGACATACCTGGCGGTGGCCGCGGCGGTGGCTGCCTTCCGGGAGCGGACGGTGAACCGCATCGTTTTGACCCGGCCCGCGGTGGAAGCGGGGGAGCGTCTGGGTTTCCTTCCCGGAGACCTGCAGAACAAGGTGGATCCGTATCTGCGGCCCCTGTACGATGCGCTGTATGATATGCTGGGTCCGGAGACCTTCCAGAAGTACCAGGAGCGGGGTTCCATTGAAGTGGCACCGCTGGCCTATATGCGCGGCCGGACCCTGGATGACAGCTTTATCATCCTGGACGAGGCCCAGAACACCACCCGGGAGCAGATGAAAATGTTCCTGACCCGCCTGGGCTTCGGTTCCAAAATCGTTATCACCGGTGACGTGACTCAGATCGACCTGCCCGGAGATAAGGTGTCGGGCCTGAAGGATGCTCTGCGGGTGCTGGAGGGGGTCAAGGACATCGCCATCTGCCGCCTTACCTCCGCCGACGTGGTCCGCCACGCCCTGGTCCAGGAGATCATCAATGCCTACGAGCGGGCAGATAAGAAGCAGGAAAACGAAAAGCCGGTCCGGACTTTCCAGGGCCGATACAAGAGGAAGAATGAACATGGCTAATCATAAGATCAACATTACCTTTGATATGTTTACCCTGAAGGAAAGCATTGTCAGCTCCATTATCCGCCGGTGCGTTGACGCCACCCTGGCGGCGGAGGGGGTTACCGCCGACTGCGAGATCAATGTGCTGGTGACCAATGACCGGGGAATCCACGCCATCAATAAGGCCAGCCGAAACATCGACAAGCCGACGGATGTGCTGAGCTTCCCCATGTTCCAACTGGAAGCAGGGAACCCGCCTGCCGACTGGACCGAGTATCTGGACCCGGAGACAGACCTGTGTCCCCTGGGCGATATGTGCATCAGTCTGGAGCGGGCAGTTGCCCAGGCCAGGGAATTCGGTCATCCCACCCGCCGGGAGATCGGTTATCTGACCATCCATTCCATGCTCCATCTGCTGGGCTACGACCACCTGGACGAGGGTCCCCAGAAAAAGCAGATGCGGGCCCGGGAGGAAGCCATCGCCGCCACCATCCGGGGCATGACCCGGTAAATCTGAATACAAGAGAGGATCGTACTTATGGGACTGCGTTTCAGAAAGAGCTTTAACATCGGACCCCTGCGGATCAACATCAGCAAATCCGGCATCGGTTTCAGTTTGGGTGTCAAGGGCTTCCGGGTCAGCCGGAGTGCCAAGGGCAAAATGACCGCCACCGCCAGCCTGCCCGGTACGGGCCTGAGCTATGTTCAGGACCTGGACAAGGAGAGCATTGAGGAGACCATCGAGGATGTGAAGGACCTCTTCGACGGCGACGACGGCGAAAAGAAGGAAAGCAAATCCACCAAGAAAATCAACAAAAAAGGTTAAGAATATGAGAAATACAAAATCCGCTATGATCACCATCGCCGGACGGCCCAATGTGGGTAAGTCCACCCTGACCAATTATTTGGTCGGCGAGAAGATCGCAATCGTTTCCAATAAGCCCCAGACTACCCGGAACCGGATCTGCGGCATCGTCACCCGGGACAATACCCAGTTCGTCTTTGTGGATACCCCCGGCTACCACAAGTCCCGGACCAAGCTGGGCGATTATATGGTCAATATCGCCCGGGAGTCCATTGCCGATGTGGATCTGACCATTCTGGTGGTGGAGCCCATTCCCTCCATCGGTCATCAGGAGCAGGGGCTTATTGACATGATCAAGTCCACGGGATGTCCCGCGGTGCTGGCCATCAACAAAATCGACACCATGGAGAAGGAAAAGCTCCTGGAGGTCATTGCAGTATATTCCGAGGCCGGAATCTTTGAGGCCATCATTCCCATCTCCGCCAAGACCGGCGACGGCGTGGAGGAGCTTCTGGGCTTCTGCGAGAAGTACGCGGTGGAGTCTCCCTTCCTGTTCCCGGCAGGGGAGACCACGGACCAGCCGGAACGGCAGGTTATGGCTGAGATCATCCGGGAGAAGCTCCTGTGGTGTCTGGATAAGGAAATTCCCCACGGCACCGCCGTGGAGATCACCCGCTTTACCGAGCGTGACAACGGCATCATCGACCTGGACGCTACCATCTACTGCGAGAAGGCCAGCCACAAGGGCATCATCATCGGCAAGGGCGGTTCCATGCTGAAGAAGATCTCCACCATGGCCCGGGCGGACTGCGAGAAGTTTATGGGCACCAAGATCTACCTGACCACCTGGATCAAGGTCAAGGAAAACTGGCGGGACAGCGATTTCCTGGTCCGCAATTTTGGTTACCACGAGGATAAATAAGTGCGGTGACATTTCCCTGTACTAGCCTCCGGTTCATCGGCACAACCTAACCGCGAGGGAGGGGAGTGCCATGAACGCATCGGAGGCCTGGAAGCTGTTCCTGGAAACGGGACTGCCGGAATACTATCTGCTCTACGCACATACCAACAGAATGGAGAATTCCCATGTACCTGACGACCCAGGGCCTGGTGCTCCGGGTCACAGATTACAATGACCGGGATGCCCTGCTTTCCCTGCTGACCCCCAGACACGGCAAGCTGACGGTGAAGGCCCGGGGCCTGCGCCGGAAAAACAGCCCGCTTACCGCTCCCTGCCAGCTCCTGGCCTATGGGGAGTTTACCTTGTTTGAAACCCGGGGGTATTATACGGTCAACGAGGCCCAATCTGTGGAGCTGTTTCAGAATCTCCGGCGGGACCTGGTGAAGCTGTCCCTGGGCACCTATTTTGCCCAGGTTGCCGAGGTCCTGTCCCAGGAGGATATGCCCAGTCCTGAGCTGCTGAGCCTGGTGCTCAATTGTCTCTTCGCCCTGTCCAGGCTGAACGAGCCGGAGGACAAGGTGAAGGGGGTATTTGAGCTTCGGGCCGCCTGCCTTTCGGGCTATGAGCCGGACCTTTCCGGCTGTATGGGCTGCGGCAATCCGGTGCCGGACCGGTTCGATGTATCCGCGGGACAACTGGAATGCCACGACCACCGGAGCCCGGAATCCGGTGGACTGCGGCTGCCTGTGACCGCCGGTGTTCTGGATGCCATGCGCTATGTGACCCAATGCGACCCCAAGCGGCTGTTCGGGTTCCAGGCCGGGACCCAGACCCTGGCCCAATTGGCCCAGGTGACGGAAACCTACCTGACCACCCAATTGGAACGGGGATTCTCTACATTGGATTTTTATAAATCCCTGCTGATTTAATCATCTGCCGTCGGAAAGGACCGTCCGGGAGGACGGTCCCATACATTCGCACAAGCGCGTCATTGCGAGGGCACGAAGTGCCCGTGGCAATCCCGTATTCAGTGGCAAACAGCTCCGAAAACCCTGTCATTCTGAGCGAACGACAGCGGTCGGATTGACAACTCCGGCGGCAGTGCCGCCGGACGGCGCGTCAAGGATGCCGCACCCTACGAATCAATGTGATTTTGGAGATTACTTATGTCTGAATTATACGAAAAATCCCTCCTAAAGCTGGAGCTGGACCAGGTGCTGACGCTTCTTGCGGAATGTGCCGGGTCTTTGGAGGGTAAGGAGGCCTGTACCCGGCTGCGCCCGGTGTCCGATCTGGAGGATGTGCAGGCCCTGCTGGATGAGACCACCGCAGCGTCGGACCTTTGCACCCGGAAGGGCAATCCCGGCTTTGGCGAGGTCTACGATGTGTCCGCTTCTTTGGAGCGGGCCAACCGGGGCGGCAGCCTGCAGCCCAAGGAGCTGCTGCGGATCGCGGGGGTCCTGCGCTGCGCCCGGAATATTAAGGGCTATGTGTCCGAGGACGAGAAGCCCACGGTGCTGAACCCTCTGTTCGATGCCCTGACCCCCAACAAATATCTGGAAGACAAGATTTTCGGCGCCATCCTCTCTGAAGAGGAGATCGCCGACAACGCGTCTCCCGCCCTGTCCGATATCCGCCGGCATATGCGGGTCCAGTCCGCCAAGATCCGGGACAGCCTGCAGAAGGTCATTTCCTCTCCGGCTTATGCCAAGTACCTCCGGGAACCCATCATTACCATCCGGGACGGACGGTATGTGGTGCCCGTGAAGAGCGAATGCCGGAGCGATGTGCCGGGCCTGGTCCATGATGTTTCCGCCACGGGTTCCACCTATTTCATCGAGCCCATGTCCGCGGTCAACGCCAACAACGCCCTGCGGGAGCTGGAGCTGAAGGAGAAAAAGGAAATTGAGCGGATCCTGGCGGAGCTTTCCGCGGAAGCCGCGGGCTATGCTGAGGCCATCAACCTGGACTTTGCCATGCTTGTGCGGCTGGATGTGATCTTTGCCAAGGCCAAGCTAGCCTACCGCATGCGGGCTTGGGCTCCGGTGATGAATGACCGGGGCAGGGTGGAGCTGCGCAACGCCCGGCATCCCCTGATCGATCCCAAGTCCGTGGTGCCCATTTCCCTGCGGCTGGGCACGGATTTTGACACCATGATCATCACCGGTCCCAACACCGGCGGCAAGACCGTGACTCTGAAAACCGTGGGCCTGCTGACCCTTATGGCCGAATGCGGTCTGCACATTCCCGCCGGGGATGGCAGTACCCTGTCCACATTTGACGCCATTCTGGCGGACATCGGTGACGAGCAGTCCATTGCCCAGAGCCTGTCCACCTTCTCCAGCCATATGCGGACCATCGTGGATGTGGTGGACCAGTGCGACGACCGGACGCTGGTGCTCTTTGACGAGCTGGGTGCCGGTACGGACCCCGCCGAGGGTGCGGCATTGGCCATGGCCATTATCGAATTCTGCCGGAAAATGGGCAGCCGTGTGGTGGCTACTACCCACTACGCGGAGCTGAAGCTCTACGCCATGCAGACCAAGGGAGTCATCAATGCCTCCTGCGAGTTCGATGTGGAGACACTGAGGCCTACCTACAAACTGCTCATCGGCATCCCCGGCAAATCCAACGCCTTTGCCATTTCCCGGAAACTGGGGTTGTCCGAGGTGATTTTGAAGGAAGCCGACGATCTGGTTGGCAAGTCCGACAAGGATTTCGAGGATGTGCTGTCCCAGTTGGAGCAGCAGCGCCAGCAGATGGAAGCGGCCCGGCTGGAAGCCGAGCGGCTCCGGAAGGAAACCCAGAAGATCAAAGAGCAGTCCGAGGCCTATAACGCCCAGCTCCAGAAGGAGCGGGACAAGGCCATGGAAGCCGCCAGAAAGGAAGCTCAGGAGATCATTGAGGATGCCCGCCGCACCGCAAACGCTGCCGCCGAGGAGCTGAAGGCCCTGCGCAAGCAGCTTCAGGACAGCGCCGATGCCACCGGCATCAACCAGCGGCAGGCGGAGCTGCGTCGGAGCCTGAACGAAGCCGAAGACCGGATCCGCACCAAGGCCCCGGAGCAGAAGCGTCCGGAGCCTAAGCGGAGCATCCTGGTGGGCGATACCGTGGAACTTCTGAAGCTGGGCACCAGGGCCTCCGTCATCGCTATCAACAAAGACGGCACCTACCAGCTTCAGGCAGGCATTCTGAAAATGACCGCCAAGCCCGAGGAAGTGTACCTGCTGGAAATCGACAATCCTTACAAGGAGAAGAAGGAGCGTCCCAAGCATTCCGGCCGGGAGATGAAGCTGGAAGCCACTCCCACGGAAGTGGACCTGCGGGGCATGGACTCCGTGGAGGCCATCTGTGTTCTGGAGCGGTATCTGGACGAGGCCATGCGGAGCAAATGCCAGACGGTCCGCATCATCCACGGCAAGGGCACCGGTGTGCTCCGTGCCGCGGTCCATCAGGAACTGAAGCGGAACAAGTTTATCAAAAAGTTCCGGCTTGGGGTCTATGGTGAGGGCGAAGACGGCGTTACCATCGCAGAATTTAAGTAAAATGCATATTTTCCCGGCTGTGGATAGCTCCTCAGCCGGGATATTCACCAAATAGATACAGAATTATTGTTACATTTATCTAATTCTTAGTTGACAAATCCCCGGAATTTGCTATGATATAGAAAGTAAGCCGTGGACCTGACCAACCATGGCGCGTAAGGAGTGTTAAGAATGTACAATAAGGAAATCGTTGTTCGCTGCGAGTCTGGACTGCACAACAAGCAGGCTACATATTTCGTGCAGAAGGCCAATGAGTTTTCCAGCTCCATCTGGCTGGAGTCTGACAACCGGAAGATGAACGCCAAGAGTCTGCTGGGCATCATGTCCATGGGTATCGTGACCGGGGCCACTGTGACCCTGATCGCCAATGGCCCTGACGCTGAAGCTGCTGTCACCGCCCTGGAGGCCCTGCTGCAGCGGGATGTTTATTGATCGATTAACAACCCACCTACCGCCTCCCTGCCGCGAACGCATGGAGGCGGTTTTTTATAGGAACTGCCATGACATTTGAGGAACTGAAGGAAAAAGCCCTGACCCTGCCCTATGCGCCCGGTGTGTACATCATGCGGGACAAGACCAATCAGGTCATCTATGTGGGCAAGGCGAAAAAATTGAAGAACCGGGTAAGCCAGTATTTTCAGGATACGGCCTCCCATACTCCCAAGACCCGGATGATGGTCAGCCGCATCGACCATTTCGATGTGATCGTAGCCGCCTCGGAATTTGAAGCCCTGGTACTGGAATGCAGCCTGATCAAGCGGTATATGCCCAAGTACAACATTCTTTTGAAGGATGACAAGGGCTATCCTTACCTGCGGCTGAACCGGAAGGACCCCTATCCGGTGATCACCCTGGTCAACAAAATCGCAGACGATGGGGCGGAGTATTTCGGCCCCTATGGAAGCCGGGGCGTGACCAACGCCATCCTGGAAGCCATCCGGCTGACCCTGAAGCTTCCCGGCTGCCACAAGCAATTTCCCAGGGATGTGGGGAAGGGAAGGCCCTGTCTGAATTATCACATGAACCAGTGCGAGGGCTGGTGTCAGGAGGGGAAGAGCTTCCTGGATTACCGCGGACGCATGGAACAGGCCCGGCAGCTTCTGTCCGGAAACTACAAGGCTGTGGCCGAGGAAATCAGGGAACAAATGCTCACCGCCGCGGAGAATCTGGAATTTGAACTGGCTGCCAGTCTCCGGGACCGGCTCAACGCCGTGGAGAGTCTGAGCCAAAAGCAATTGGTTACCGCCCTGAGTCTGGCGGATACGGATGTGGTGGGCTACGCCCAGACGGAAGCCAAGGCCTGCTTTGCCGTGCTCCATTTTTCCGGGGGTAATCTGCTGGACAAGGATTACGAGGTCTTCCCGGTGCCGGACGATCCGGAAGCCGCGGTGTCCAGCCTGATGAAGCAGTATTACCTGAGCCGGGGTATGGCCCCGAAGATCGTGCTGCTGCCCTTTGAAATCGAAGACAGCGAGCTGTTCGCCCAGCTTCTGGAACAGCAGTTCGGAAGAAAGCCTAAGCTGCGGATCCCCCAGCGGGGGGACAATGTGCGGCTGGTGGAGCTGGCAAAGAAGAATGCCCTGGAGGAAGCCCAGCGGGCCACCTCCCGGGAGGAAAAGACCTCCGGCACCCTGACCCTCCTGGGGAAAATGCTGGCCATGGAGCCCCCTGGGCGCATCGAGAGCTTCGACATTTCCAACATCTCCGGCACGGACATCGTAGCCAGCATGGTGGTGTTCCAGGACGGCAAGCCCCGGAAAAGTGACTATAAACGCTTCCAGGTGGAGGGACTTTCGGATCAGGACGACTACGCCTCCATGGCCCAGGTGGTCCGGCGGCGGTTCGTCCATTTTACGGCAGGGGACAAGGGCTTTGAACAAAAGCCGGACCTGCTGCTTATCGACGGCGGCGTGACCCATGCCTGTGTGGCGCTGGAGGTCCTGAGGGACCTGGAACTGGACATCCCGGTGTTCGGCATGGTCAAGGACGACCGGCACCGTACCCGGGCCCTGGTGACGCCGGACGGCCGGGAGATCCGCATCGACAACAACCAGGCGGTGTTCGCCTTCGTCGGCACCATCCAGGAGGAGACCCACCGCTTCGCCATTACCTACCACCGGAAGCTCCGCAGCAAGCGTCTGCGGTATTCGGAGCTGGACGGAATCCCGGGCATCGGCCCCAAGCGGAAGCAGGAGCTTCTGAAAACCTTCAAATCCCTGACGGCCATCGGTCAGGCATCTCTGGCGGAGCTGGAGCGGATCCTGCCCCGGGATGCGGCCATGGCGGTGTATGAACATTTTCGGCAAAAGGAGGCGTGAGTCATGCGTGTGATCACAGGAACCGCCCGGGGTGTGGTGCTGAAGACCCCGGAGGGAATGCAGACCCGGCCCACCACGGACCGGGTGAAGGAAGCCTTGTTCAGCATCATCCAGTTTGAAATTCCCGGGGCCAGAGTCCTGGACCTCTTCGGCGGCACCGGACAGCTTGGCATTGAAGCCCTGAGCCGGGGAGCCAGGGAAGCGGTATTTGTGGATGCCCGGGAGGATGCCTGCCGCCTGATCCGGGAGAATCTGCGCCGGACCCGGCTGGAAAACCGGGGCCGGGTGGTCCGCAGCGACTACCTGGACTACCTGAAGCGGTGCCGGGAAAAATTCCAAATCATTCTGCTGGACCCGCCATATGCCGAAGTTTTTCTGGAAAATTCCCTAAAAATGATTACGGAAATTGACATTTTGCAATCTGGTGGTATAATAGTCGCAGAGCGCCCGTTGGGGAAGGAATTGCCATGGGAATTTCCCGGCTACACCCGCTCCCGGGATTATAAATACGGGAATACGCTCCTGACCGTCTACCGGAAAGACGAAACGAATGAGGAAACACTATGAAAACTGCCATTTACCCCGGCAGCTTTGACCCGGTCACCAGCGGCCATCTGAACATCATTCGCCGGGCTGCCAATATTTTCGATAAACTGATCGTGTGTGTTATGGTCAACGCCGGCAAGAAGCCAATGTTTACCCAGGAAGAGCGGGTGGACATGATCCGCCGGGTCACAGCGGACCTGCCCAATGTGGAAGTGGACTGTTCCGGGGAGCTCCTGGCGGAATATGCCGCCAACCGGGGCATCGAGGTCATCGTCAAGGGCCTGCGGGCCGGTTCGGACTTTGAAAACGAATTCCAGATGGCCCTGATCAATCACAAGATCAATCCCAATCTGGATACCATGTTCCTGACCGCGGAACACCAGCATATGTATTTAAGCTCCAGCGTGGTTAAGGAGCTGGGAGGCTATGACGTGGACCTCTCGGACTTCCTGCCGGAGCAGATCATTCCGGATTTCAAAAAACGTATCATACAAAACCGTCAAGGAGGAAAAGAAAAACATGAATGAACAGCACATTGAGGAGATCATCAATTCCCTATATGACCTGATCCAGGACGCCAAGAACGTCCCCCTGTCCGCTGACAAGTGCATGCTGGAACGGGACAAGGCTCTGGATATGCTGGACGAGATCATCGCCCGGCTGCCCGGCGAGCTGAAGCAGTCCAAGGCTATCGTGGAATCCCGCAACGAGCTCATCGGTCAGGCCCGCCGGGAAGCTGAGTCCATCATCAGCAAGGCTCAGGAGGAAGCCAAGCAGATGGTGACCCAGGAAGCCATCTATCAGGAGGCCAAGCGTCAGTGCCAGGAAATGGTCCTGCAGACCCAGGTCCGCATGGCTCAGCTCCGCAAGGCCAGCAACGACTACATGGACGACGCTCTGCGCCGCACCGAGGAAGCCATCGCCATCTCTCTGTCTGAGGTTCAGGATACCCGGGCCAAGTTCAAGGCTCTGGTGGAGGCTCAGGAGAAGAAGGCCGGCGTCACCGTCACTGAGGAATAAGCCATTCTTTTTGAAACCGGACCCTGTGGGGTCCGGTTCTTTTTGTCCCCGGAGAGGCATAGGCTTGACCGAAAGGGGAGAGGGAAATGGTAGCGAATCAAAAAGTCACGGGCCGTGCCTGGTCCATGCCGGCAGGGATCGGATTGGGGCTTGGTCTGACCGCCGCAGCCACAGCCGGGGGCTGCGCTCTGGTGGCCTGGCTGATCCAGGGGGAGTATCTAGGCGCGGAGGGTTTGGGCTACGGCGCTCTGGCGGTGCTGCTGATATCGTCCTTCCTGGGGGCGGCCGGGAGCTGTGCGGTGATCAAACGCAGATACCTGGTGGTGTCCGCAATTCACGGAACCGCTGATTTCCTGCTTTTGTTGCTGGTCAACGGTCTTCTTTTTGGCGGCAGTGTCAGCGGAGCAGGGGTCACCGCTCTGGCGGTCCTGGGCGGCAGTCTGTGCGCGGCGCTGGTCCCCTGGGGCGGAAAGGTGAGAAGGGGCATCCGGAGAAAAAAGCGGCATTATGGTTAAGTTGTACAAAAATTACGGGATAGGTAAATTATCCTTACCCGCACGACAGTGAGTGCAGGAAAACTTGCAAAACCTACATTTAGTGCCGTTATCGATAATTACACGCAACATCTTGCAAAATAGTTGAAAATGATAAAGGCCTATCGGATAATGGTTTCGGGAGTTGACATAATTGTGTTGACATAAAAATCGGCATAATCTACAAAAATTGTAATTTTATCCAAAACTGCTTGAAATTTCATTGATTTTGGAGTATAGTATTCATGCAATCTGATTACCAAGGCATTTCTATGTCCATTGTGTGATTCCTGCTCCATAATTCTTTTCTTTTAATTGTGATTTCGAGATTATGGAGGTTTCCGGATGTTCATCAAAATGGACGCGTTGAATTTGCTGTCCCGTCGGCCTTTTTCTTGCAGGAGCCTGATTCTTCCGGCCTGGGTTTTGGGACTGTTCGCGGGGCTTTGGTTTGGATCGTCTTACGGATCCGGTTTTGTTTCTTTGATGCGCAGCGCCCTTTCTCAGCCTGTGTCGATCGTTGGGATCCTGGCGGTTTATTGCTTTCCTTTTCTTCTTACCGCCTTTGCGGTTTTGATTTCCCGGCTGGAGCTGTTGGTACTCCTGGCATTTTGCAAAGCGTTTTTGTTTTCCGCTTGTGCTTGCCTGGTGGAACTTTCCTTCGGATCCGCCGGCTGGCTGATTCGTTTGCTGCTGGTTTCCCGGTGGATCACGGCTCCGCTGCTGCTGTGGCTATGGCTGTACCTTGCGGACCGGCGCGAAAAATCTGCCTATGCCTTTTCGGTCTGCGCCCTTTGGGGCATTTTGGCCGGGGCCCTGGAGTATTGTTATGTTTCGCCGTTTCTGGCGATGCTGTTTGAGTGAAAAGAAGAAAGGTACGCAATTTCATGTTGGATCTGATCGCCGCCTATGAGAATTACCTGACCAAGGTAAAACAGGCATCCTCCAACACCGTTTCCTCCTATATGCGGGACATCCGGCAGTTTTCCGACTGGCTCCGGAATACCGAGGGGGTCGATGTGGTGGACGCGTCACAACGGAATATCAGCGATTATCTGGAGCATCTGGACACGGAAGGCCGCAGCGCCGCCACCAAGTCCCGGAACCTGGCCAGCCTGAAGAACTTCTATGCCTACGTGGTCTCCACGGGCTTCCTGGAGCAGACTCCGGTCACCAGCATCAAGATCGAGCGGGGTGAGAAGAAAATGCCCCAGATCCTGACTGGCCGGGAGATCGAGCTTCTGCTGGCCCAGCCGGTCTGCGTGGACCCCAAGGGCTTCCGGGATAAGGCCATGCTGGAGGTCATGTATGCCACGGGCATCCGGGTCACGGAGCTTATCGACCTGAACATGGAGGATGTGAACCTGGAGCAGGGGATCATCAAGTGCTCCGGTTCCCGCAAGAGCCGTGCCATCCCCCTGTATCCCGCCGCCCTGCGGGCCCTGACTGTGTACGTCCGGGATGTCCGGGCAGGGATGCTGGCGGATCCCCGGGAACAGGCCCTGTTCGTCAATGTCAACGGTGTCCGCATGAGCCGCCAGGGCTTCTGGAAGATCCTGAAGCACTATCAGGACACCGCCCATATTGACAAGGAAATTACGCCCCACACCCTGCGGCACAGCTTCGCGGTGCATCTGCTGGAAAACGGCGCGGACATTGGCTCCGTTCAGGAGCTCATGGGCCACAGCGACATTTCCTCCACCCAGATGTACACCCACATGATCAACCAGAAGCTGAAAAATGTCTACGAAAAATGTCATCCCAAAGCATAAAAGGTCTGCAAATCCCAAAAGGGAAGTGCAGACCTTTTTTCGTTTGATTTGACATGTCGAAAAACCACGTCATTCCGAGCCAGTGCTCACACTGGCGTGGGAATCCGTTCTCCAAAATGTTTCGTTTTTGCTGAAAGTGCGCCTAAAACCGCAGGTTTTAGGGGATGCGGATTGCCACGTCGCCGCCTTTTGGGCGGCTCCTCGCAATGACATTCTTGTTTCGATACTTTTTTGACACGCAGCAAAGCGGCACCCGGATTCGGGTGCCGCTTTGGTATCAATTATCGGTGAGGCTGATGGAGCCGGTCATGGCATCCAGCACGTCGATCTCCATTTCCTGGACACTGCGCTTCATGGCCAGGCCTTCCTCAATGTCCACGTCCACATAGCCGCCCTCCCGGGTGCAAACCACCCGGTTGGTCTTGCCCTCCTTCAGGAGTTGGACCGCCAGGTAACCCATCTTGGTGGCGTTGACCCGGTCCCGGCCCGTGGGGGTGCCGCCCCGCTGGATGTGGCCCAGGACCGTAACCCGGGGATCCAGATCGATGGTATCCTTGATCCGCTTGGCGATGTCCGCGGCGGAGCCCGCGCCTTCCGCTACCACGATCATAAAGTGGGTGAAGCCCTTGAGCTTGGCCCGGCGGATCTTCTCAATCACATCCTGCTCAAAATCAAAGGGATCCTCAGGCACCAGCACCGCCGTAGCGCCCACAGCCAGGCCCACATACATGGCCAAAAAGCCCGCGTGACGGCCCATGACCTCCACCACGGAGCAGCGCTCATGGGACTGCATGGTGTCACGAAGCTTGTCGATGCAGTCGATGGCCGTATTGGCGGCGGTGTCGAAACCGATGCAGTAGTTGGTGCAGGAAATGTCATTGTCAATGGTGGCCGGGATGCCGATGACATTGATGCCATACTTGCTCAGAGCCTGGGCCCCCCGGAAGGTGCCGTCACCGCCGATGACCACGATGCCGTCCAGACCCAGAAATTTGCAGGTGGAAACGGCCTTGCGCTGGCCCTCCTCGGTCATAAATTCCTTGCTCCGGGCGCTGTAGAGGATGGTACCGCCCCGGTTGATGGTGTGGGATACGGACCGCTCGTTAAGCTGGACCACATCGCCGTTGATCAGGCCCGCATAGCCCCGGCGAATGCCGTAGCACTCGATACCGTGGTACAGGGCCGTCCGGACCACGGCCCGGACGCAGGCGTTCATGCCCGGCGCGTCGCCGCCGCTGGTCAGCACACCGATTCGTTTCATAGCCATAAAGGATTCCTCCCGATGTGTAATAGGTGTAACAGATAGTTATATTTTAACGGGAAAGCCTCCGGTTGTAAAGCGGTTTCCGAAAAAATTCCATATTCCGATGAATTCTTCTTGACTGTAAAGGGGCTTTATAGTATATGATTAGCTCAGAAAGGAGTGATACCCATGCTGATTCGCGAGCTGGAAACACAGACAGGCCTGGAACGGGCCACCATCCGCTATTATGAAACCCTGGGCTTTATTAACCCGGTACGGCAGGAAAATGGCTACCGCACCTATTCCCGGGAGGATTTGGATTCCCTGCTGAGGATCAAGCTTTTGCGGCAGTTGGGATTATCTCTGGAAAAGATTCAGGAGATCAGGCAGGGGAGTGTGGTACTTTCGGATGCCCTGAGCCAACAGATCGAGACTCTGGAGCAACAAATCTCCGATTCCCGCCGGGCCGTGGACATCTGCACGCAAATCAAAAGCTCCGGCACCAGCTACGAAAACCTGGACGCGAACCGTTATTTGAAAGAAATGGCCCGAAAGCGGAGTGAACAGCCGGTTCCGGAATTCCGGCGGATTCCACCGGTTCATCCCTGGAAGCGGTTTATAGCCCGTCGATTGGATGGGGCTTTTCTGCATTTGGTATTTCTGCTGCTGTTGGGTGTGGTGTTGAGAATCCGTCCCGTGAACGGTTTTTTGTATCAGCTTTTGGATTGGTACATAGTAATTAATTTACTTCTGATTCCGGTGGAAGCCATGTTCCTGCATCTGTTCGGCACCACCCCAGGAAAGTTTCTTCTGGGAATTCGGGTAGAAAGCGAAAACGGTGGAAACCTCACCTTTGCCGAAGCGGCAAAACGAAGCTGGAATGTGCTGCGATATGGCTATGGATTCTGCATTCCCATATATTCCGTCTGGCGGCTGTATAGGTCCTACCAGGATTACAAGGAATTGGGTTATTCTGAATGGGAGCTGAAGCAGAGCTGGGAGCTGCAATTTGATTACTATTATCCGCCCAAAAAGAAAGCTATTGCAGTAGGTCTCGTTGTGTTTATGCTTGCGGGACTGTTTCTTTGGATTGGTGAATCCGGGAAGCCTACTTACCGGGGCGAAAATCTGACTGTCGCCCAGGTGGCAGAGAACTTCAACAACTGGAGCAATTACCACAGCAACGGAACCGGCGCTCCTATGAAGGAGGATGGCAGATGGCCCGTTTCCTGGCCTACTCACGGAGCGAATATTGGTTTCTTTTCCGATGCCATGGGCAAACCCGAGGACGGATACAGCTCCTTTGTTTTTGAGACAGAAGACGGCGATGTGCGCTGTGTTACATTTGATGAAACCTGGACCGGAATTGGCATGAACGCCCCCATGTCCGGCGACATTCTCAGCATGACTTTGGCTATTTTAACTGCCCAGGATTGGTATCACGCAATCTCGGTGGTGACGGTGTTGCCGGAGCTGCAGCAGCATTTCCTGAAGCCTCAGGGGGATGTTACTTATGGGAACATTCGCATCCTGTGGTCCATCGAAACGGAGAACTGTTCATCCTATCAAGGGGTATATCATTCGACCAAAGAAGGACAATCCCGCCTTACCTTGCATTATGAAATCCACATTTTGGCCGATTCATAAATAACGCATCCCTGCCGGGCAGCTCCGGCAGGGAATTTTTACCTTTTTTCGGAATTCTACTGCCGGGGGACTTGACTGTACACCGGGTACATGGTTTATAATGGAGCCAAAGAAAGGGAGGTGCCGCCTATGAAGGTACAGGAACTGGAAAAGCGAACCGGCGTAGACCGTACCGCCATTCGTTTTTACGAACGGGAAGGCCTGCTGCAGCCCCGGAGAGCCAATAACGGCTATCGGGATTATTCCGAGGAAGATGCACGGGAACTGGAACGAATCCGCCTGATGCGGGAGCTGGGCCTGCCCCTGGAGCAGATCCGGGGATTACAGGACGGGAGTCTTCCGTTCCGGGATGTGATGGAAGTCCAAACCGCAGTGCTCGAAAACCGGGAGGAGCGAATGCGCCGGGCCGGGGAGGTTTGCAGGACCCTGGCAAATTTCGAAGGAGGCTACCGGGACCTGGATACGGCCCGGTATCAGGCTATGCTCAGCGTTCCGGCCCTGCCGCAAGGACAGGGCAGCAGGGGAGGACGGGTGACTTATTCCGAGCCGGTGCGGCAGGAATTCCATCCCATCCGGCGGTTTTTGGCCCGAGCTTTGGATCTGGGAATCGTACAGGGATTGGTTTATGTAATAATCCTGGTATTCCTGCGCTTAAAAACCGCCAATCCGCTGTTTTCTGTTATTCATAATATAACAGCCTGGGCACTTTCCATACCTTTCAACGCGGCGTTCCTCCATTGGCTGGGCACCACGCCGGGCAAATGGGCTCTGGGAATCCGGGTGCGGACCCTGGACGGAAAGAGGTACAGCTTCTCCGAGGCACTTCGCCGGGAATTCCGGGTGCTGCTCTACGGCCGTGGCCTGAACATTCCGGTGGCGAACATCATCGCACCGGTGTATATGCTGTACCTGGGCATTCGATACGGCCAGGAATACCTGCCCTGGGACGAGGACGGAGAGGTTCAGTACCGAAAGTTCCCCCAATGGAATCCGCTGCACATGGCTCTGGTGCCGGTGCTGGCAGCGGTTCCCGTAGTCCTGATTCTGAGTGCGGCGCCGCTGGAAATCCTGCCGGTTTATTCGGGAAATGACATGAAATTACATGATTTTGCCAATAATTTTAATGCGTATGTTGCGTTTTTTGATGCTCCGTGCATGAATATCAACCAGCAGAACGGCATTTACGGCGGCTCCGGTATCACGGTAGAAATGACTTTGCCGGACGGAACCAAGGGCCGATTCAATAAGGAAGGCACCTTTGAATATGATTACATGGGTGAGGAGCTGAAGGTCATCCGCTACAAACACACCGCCTATGACCGCAGAGAGCTTCGCCCGGCGGAGCAGGAGGACTGGGCCGATACCATGGACGAGGAATGCATTCTGGCGATCCTGTCCGTGGCCGCGGCTCAGGAGGGGATGGGTTATCACGAAATCACGCAATTCCTCCAGGAGTTGGATGCCAAACTGAAGCAGGATGCCAGCGGCGGCATCACCTGGACCGTAGATAATGTTATGTATTACTGGAAATTCGACGCTGAGCCTATGGAAAGTCCGGACCAAACCCCGGGCCTGCCCACCATGGCCGTCCATCGGGTCACCAGCGAACTGACAATCCTCATCGTTTCCAACGGAGACCCGTAAGGGATAACCGGCTTCCTTAAACGGTAATCCTCAGCTTGATTATGAAAATCCCCAGGAGGGAATACCCCCTCCTGGGGAAGAACTTGAATCCATCGAACGCAACAAAATAAAAATTTTGTTGCGTTTTGTACAGGGATGTGCTATAATAATTGCGCAAGGGCCGGTTTGGACTGGAATTGGAAGTATTTTGGCCCCAATTGCCGGTTCTGATAGCATTTGATGTTTGCATATCTTTGGGGTTTACCGGGACCGTCAGCGGGATTGGATTTAATTAGATTTTCCATATTTTTTAGGACAACCGAATCCCGACAAGTCCATGGCGTGATATATTATGATAAACCGTTATTTTCTGCAGGAACGATTTCGGATTCTTCCGGATGTGCGCCTGCGATAAACCGCAGCAAATCATTTCTCGCTTCCTGGGAATCCAGCAGATCGCCGGCGATGCTTTGCTTTCCGTATGCTCGGGATTTCAGATACAAAATCTCCGGCTGCTCCGCCTGCTGGCGCATAGCCGCTTCAAAGCCCTCGGAATTGCTGATGACGATAAAACGCTTTTTCACATCCATATACTGGCGCATCCGCTGGCGGTCCCCATTGAAATAACCCACGGTCCGCTCGTTGAAGGCGAAATAATTGGCGCAGGGCCAGCCGCAGTAATTTGGCACGATGAAATACACCAGCTCCGCCCGGCAGACAGCGTCAAGGATTTCCCGCTCTTTATCCGTCAGCGACGGACATTGAACACCAGGCTTCAGACACTCGTAATCACAATGGCCGCAGGGACCGAAAACACCACTGGCGATCTGGAATTCCGCGGCTTTTTCCGGCCCGTAATAATCCCGCAAAAATGCGCTGATTGTTCCACAGTTACCCTTATTTCTTGGACTAAACTGTAGAATCACGATAGAATTGTTCATAATTTATCCTTCTTTCGTTCGTCATGATGTACAAAAACAAGGAGTGTTTTTATGCAAAGATACTATGATTGCCCCCAAATCCTCCGGGAATTTCTGGTCTATCACGAGACCATCAAGGGCCAGTCTCCCCGGACCATCTCCGAATACTACCTGGATCTTCGGATGTTTCTGCGGTTCATTAAACTTATGCGCTGTGAAATGCCCATGAGCACCATCCTGGACGATATCCCCATCAAGGACATCGATATCCGGTTCATCGAATCCATCACCACTACGGACATTTTTGATTTCCTGTCCTATCTGGCCCATGACCGAAATCCGGACCCGGAAGCTGCGGTGCCGGAATATGGCATCTCCCCTGCCGCCCGGGCCAGAAAGCTGTCGGCAGTGAAGTCCTTCTTCAAATATCTTACCGTAAGAACCAAACAATTGCAAGAAAATCCCGCAGCGGATATTGAATATCCCAAGCTCCGCAAGAGTCTTCCCAAGTATCTGACCATGGACCAGGCGGCTGCGCTGCTGAAAAGCGTGGAGGGTCCGAATCAGGTTCGGGATTATGCCATTTTGATGATCTTCCTGAACTGCGGCATTCGCCGCAGTGAGCTGGTGGGCTTGAATCTGACGGATGTGTATGAGGACCGGCTCCGGGTCATCGGCAAGGGCAATAAGGAGCGGTTTGTCTATTTTGGCACCCCCTGCCGGAAGGCCATCGATGCCTACCTGGCCCAACGCAACAAAATGATTCTGTCCGACAACAAGGCTTTGTTTGGCTCCCGGAACGGTAACCGGATCAGCGTAACGGCGGTTCATCGGCTGGTGGAAAAGGCCCTGAAGCAGGCCGGGCTGGATGCCACCCAGTTTTCCGCCCATAAGCTCCGGCATACGGCGGCAACCATGATGCTCTCCGGCGGCGTGGATGTGAAAACGGTCCAGGAGGTCCTGGGCCATGAGAACCTCAATACAACCCAAATTTACACCCACATCGAAAACACGGAGCTGAAAATCGCCGCGGAAGCGAACCCCCTGTCGAAACTTGACTTTTCCGGCAAATAGTTGTAGAATATGCATAATGCAACCGATAGTTGACAGATAACGGGGTGAAATTATGTCAATTGGAGATAGAATTACACAGTTGCGTTCCCAGCGAAATATGTCTCAAAATCAGCTTGCGCAGGCCATGGGTGTCAGCCGGCAGGCGGTCAGCAAATGGGAAAACGGACTCACGACCCCGGATGCGACCAAAATGATTCTGCTGGCGGATGTCCTGGATACGGACTTGGAGTATCTCACAACGGGCCGTCAGGTGGTCCCCTCCCGTCCCCCGGTCGTTCTGACCGAGGTGCAAACCGTGGAGGTGAATGTGGAGAAGATCGTCGAGAAGCCCGTTATTCATGTGGTGGAGAAGCTCGTGGAGCAGAAGGTTGAAATTCCGGTTGTGAAGCGGGTAATCAGAACCCGGTATCTGCGCAATCCGGTGGAATTTGCTTTGGTTGCAATCGGCGCGTTTGCCCTTGGAATATGGATTGGATTGCTGTTTTAGCGAAGAAAAGGAGGAGCTGCGTTTGCAGCTCCTCCCCTGTTTTTACATGGATACTTCGATGGCTTCTCGTAAATTCCGAACCCGATAGACGGTCAGTCCCTGGGGGATCTCCAGTTTTTCCGAGCCGTACCGGGGTATCACGCATTTTTTGAAGCCCAGGCGGGCCACTTCCTGGAGCCGCTGGTCCATGTGGGACACAGCCCGGATCTCTCCCGTCAGACCCACCTCGCCGATGGCCACCAGGTCGTCGGAAACGGTCTGGTCCCGGTAGCTGGATGCCACCGCCAGCACCACCGGCAGATCCGCCCCGGGCTCGTCCAGCCGCAGGCCGCCGATGACATTGATATAGGCGTCAAAGGCACTGAGCTTCATCCCCGCCCGCTTTTCGCACACTGCCAGCAGCAGGGCTGCCCGGTTGAAATCGAAGCCGTCGGCGGTCCGCCGGGGCACATTGTAGCTGGTCTTGGTTACCAGGGCCTGGACCTCTGCCAGGACGGGCCGGGTGCCCTCCATGACGCAGGCCACACAGGTACCGGAAGCCCCTTCCGGTCGGCCCTCCAGCAGCATCTGGGAGGGGTTGGGAACTTCCTTCAGACCCGTATCCCGCATCTCGAAGACGCCGATCTCATTGGTGGAGCCGAAACGGTTCTTGGCAGCCCGGAGCAGCCGGTAGGAGGTATTGGGATCCCCCTCGAAATAAAGCACACAGTCCACCATATGCTCCAGAACCTTGGGTCCGGCGATGGCGCCGTCCTTGTTGATGTGGCCCACCACGAACACCGTAATGCCCTGGCTCTTGGACACATTCATCAGTGACATGGTGCAGTCCTTCACCTGGGACACGGAGCCGGGGGTAGATTCGTTTTCCTCATTGTAGAGGGTCTGGATGGAGTCGGCAATGAGGATGTCCGGCTTCAGGTCCTCGATGGCTTCCAGCACATCGGACAGCCGGGTCTCGGAGAGGATGTACAGCTCCTCCGGAGCAACGCCTAAGCGCACCGCCCGGAGCTTGAGCTGCCGTTCGCTTTCCTCACCGGAGACGTAGAGCACCTTCCGCCCGGCGCACAGGCAGTTGCATATCTGCAAAAGGAGCGTGGATTTGCCGATGCCCGGGGCACCGCCCACCAGCACCAGACTCCCCTCCACGGCACCGCCGCCCAGGACCCGGTCCAGCTCCCCCATGCCCGTGGAAAAGCGGATCTCCCGCTCTCCGTCCACCTGGGAAAGCCGCTGGGCCTTCCTGCCCATACCCACGGGAGCGGATTTGGCCTTACCCACGGCGGTGGGTTTTTCGATATGCTCTTCGATGGTATTCCAGGCACCGCAAGCAGCGCAGCGGCCCTGCCATTTGGGGGTCTCGTTGCCGCAGGCGGTGCAGAAAAAGACGGATTTTGCTTTGGCCATAGGGTGATCCCTTCCTTGCTGTTTTCCCTATTATAGCAAGCAAATGGATTTCGGTCAAGTGTTCGACAGGAATTGACTGAGGGCGCAGGCAATAACGCAGGATATTTGCTTCTGATATTCCGGCGACCGGAGCCTGGCTTCCTCCTCCGGGTTTGACAAAAAACCGCACTCCACCAGCACCGCCGGACATTGGATGTGCTCCAGCAGGTAGATCCCTGTGGCCTGCTTGGCCTGCCGGCTGCTTCCCGGGTTCAGATTGGTCACGAAGGCCGTCTGCAAGGCCTTGGCCAGGGCTTCGCTGCCTTCTGTATCTGCCCAGAACATTTGCGCCCCGCCGTAGCGGCTGTCGGAATAATGGTTCTGGTGGATGCTCAGCAGGATGGCTTCTTCTTCCCCGTTCACCAGCCGGACCCGCTCCTTCAGATCGGAGATCTTCTTTCGGGCGATGGTCTCCCCTTCCGTATACACGGAATCCGGCCCGGTCCGGAGCATCCGGGTCCTGTAGCCCAGCAGGCCCAGGAGCTTATCCAGCCGCTGAGAAATCTGCAGATTGATGACGCTTTCGTGGACACCGGTGCAGGATACGGCTCCGCCGTCGGGATACCCGTGGCCCGCATCCACCAGGATGCACAGCCGGTCCGGCACCGGCTGGTTTTCCGCCATGGCGGTGACTGCCCGGTCGCCCCACAGCGCCAGGCCCAGGATCAGACCGATGACGAGAACATAGAAGGGAATGAAACGAAGATACTGCTTCATGGACAACACCTCCCTCTATGTCTATGCGCCCGCCGGAATCCTATGAACCCATCGGCAGATTGCGGCATAGGATGACCCGGAACGACAGTTCCGCAATTTCTTTGAGGAGGAATGCCCGTGAGAAGCAGAAAACAGCGGATGGCCTGCGGTCAGGGAAAGCTCCCGGACACCGCGTACCTTGCCAATCCCTTTGTTCCATTCCAGCAGGAGGACCCACCGAAATATGAGCCCCGGAAGGGGCTGATCCGCGGAACCATTTATCCGGGTCTGGACCTGCCCTTCAAGGGCATGGTCAACAAGAACGAGAAGCCCCGGACCCCCATGACGGAGCTTCAGACCCTGGCCTTCGTGATCCAGGAGCTGGCGCTGTACCTGGATACCCACCCCACGGACCGGAACGCTCTGGAAATGTACCAGGCCTACCAGGAAAAATACCACGAACTGAAGGCGGAATACACGAATCGTGTGGGTCCCCTGAACCACCGGACCCCATCGAAGGGCCCTTACCGCTGGCTGGATGATCCCTGGCCCTGGGAATACGCCAAAAACAAGGAGGGCTGAATATGTTCATTTATGATAAAAAACTGCAGTATCCGGTGAAGATCGACAAGCCAAATCCCAGGCTGGCGGCCATCATCATCTCCCAGTACGGCGGTCCCGACGGGGAGCTGGGGGCCAGTCTGCGCTACCTTTCCCAGCGATACTCCATGCCCTTTGATGAGCTTAAGGGCCTGCTGACGGACATCGGTACTGAGGAGCTGGGGCATCTGGAAATGATCGGCGCCATTATCCACCAGCTTACCCGGAACCTGAAGGACCATCAGATCCAGGATTCCGCCTTCGCTCCCTATTTCGTAGACCATACAGTGGGGGTATACCCCACCTCCGCCTCGGGCTTCCCCTGGTCCGCGGCCTCCATGCAGGTCAAGGGCGACCCCATTGCGGACCTGGCCGAGGACCTGGGGGCCGAACAGAAGGCCCGGGTGACCTACGACAACATTCTGCGGCTGTCCGACGATCCCGATGTGAACGATGTGATCAAGTTCCTCCGGGAGCGGGAGATCGTCCATTTCCAGCGCTTTGGTGAGGCCATGGAGCTCCTGCGCCAGAAGCTGAACAAAAAGAACATCTATTGCATGAATCCGGCCATGGATCTGTGACAAGCTTACTCTCCGCAAAGCCTTGTCAGATTATGCTCCGGTGATCTCTTTGAACAGCCGAAGCTTCTCCCGGGCTTTTTGAGGGCGCAGGCTGTCGCCGTCGAAGCACACCGGCACACACATTTCCAGCACCCGGTCATAGATCCGCTGAGAAGGCAGATCCGCCGGGTGCTTCAACTCGTTCAGGCTCAGATTGGTGGTGACGATCAGGGGCATCCGGGCCAGATACCGGCCGTCCAGTATGCCAAAGACCTGCTCCCGGCCATACTCCGTCTGCCGTTCCATACCAAAATCATCCAGGATCAGCAGGTCACACTGCTGCAGGTCACGCAAATAAAATTCCTTCTCCTGGGGGCTCATGGCGGGCAGACGGCTGAGAACCATGCCCAGGGTAGTCATGCGCACCTTAGGCGGGAACGGGTCGTCCAGATTGATCAGGGCGTTGGCAATGCACCCTGCGGCAAAGGTCTTGCCGTTTCCCGGCCTTCCCCAGAACAGCAGGCCCAGATTTTCCTGGCGCATCCGGTTCCAGTTTGCCACATACCGCCGGGCCTGCTCCAACTGGGGCACCGTTCCGTTGTCCCTTTCAAAGCTATAATCGATCCAGGCGGAAACACCGCCGAAGGTATCCTGATTTAATTCCATCCGATAAGTGATCTGGCGCAATTCTTCAAATTCATTCATAAACTCTCTTCCTCCCTATGTTGATAATAGTTGATTTGATTTCGTTGTTTATTCCTGTTGTTCGGGGGAACCTTTTGTCCCCTGGGCCGGACATTTCTGTCCTGTTCGGGGGGATCCTTGGTTCCCTCTGAGGGGGAACCGAAATTCCCCTGGGGAAGGTTCAGGTAGATGTGATTGGGCTTGTTTCTGGCTTGCGGTTCCGCATGGATCAAGCCCGCCTGCTCCAGGGTTTTCATATGCCGTTTGACCATTCTTCCGCTGATGCCCAAGGTCCGGGCCAGGTTTTCGATGGAGAAGATCACGAACACATGACCGTTTTCATCGGCGTAGCGGTTCTTCTGGGACAGAGTTGCCCGGTCCAGCAGGGCGCCGTAGATCAGTAGGGCCGTGCTGGGGATGTCCATGGCGGTCAGGGACCTGGGGATCGGAATGTAATCCGTCAGGGCTGTGTCCACCAAAAAGGGTTTGAAATTTGTATTTTCCACAGGTTGTCCTCCTTTGTCCTTCTATAAACAGGGGCAAATGTGGAAAAAGTTGCACACAACAGTGCAACTTTTTGAAAAATATTATTATAAACCTATAAAAAAGCGGCAGGACCCAGGTCCCGCCGCTTTTCCAGGCTGTCAAAAAATGTTGCATTATTCCGCGATATAGGCGTTGAGGATCTGACCGTAGTAGGCGATGTGGTAATCGGCACCGGCATCCCCCACGGGATAGTACCGGCGGTACAGGTCCTCCGGCAGCCGGGCTTCCTCCTGGCGCTGCTTGTAGATGACCTTGCACTCCAGGGTCAGGGGCAGCTCCCGGATACCGGGAACGGATACCGTTTCGCCTTCCTCCAGAGTCAGGCCCAGGTCAGCGATCTTGTCCGTGTCCCGGCCGGATTTGGTGCCGCAGTAGCCCAGGATCCTGGGATCGCAGCCATCCAGGGGGATATTCACGGTGAATTCACCATTTTCTTCCAGCATGGCCTTGGTGTGCCGGCTTTCCCGGACATAGGCAACGAAAATGGGCTTGCCCCATTCAATGCCGATATGGCCCCAGCCGATGGTCATGGTATTGACCTGCTCCCCTGCCTTGGTGGTCAGCAGGATGCCCTTTTGCATGGCCTTGCAGATCTGCCCGGCGTAATCAAAGGCGTTGACATTACGTTTCATGGAAATTTCCTCCTTACAGGTGCTTGCCGTCGGGCTTATAGTAGTAGGTGCCGGTGGCGCTGATGCAGACCTTATCGGGAATGGCAGCCCGGCTGGCCTCGCAGGACAGGTGCATCAGGCTCTTGGTCCTCGATACCAGCCGCACCCGCAGCAGCACCGGATCCTCAGCGAAAAGAGGCCGGTGGTACTTCACATTCATATCCACTGTGGGGCAGATGCCAGGTCCTGGCTTCAGGCAGAAAGCCATGTGGCCCATGGCCTGGTCCACAAAGGTGGCACCCATACCGCCGTGGAGCGTTCCGTGGAAATTGATCATCCAGGGGGTGGGCGTTCCCCGGAACACATATTCGTTGCGGACCTCGTCGCAGCTCAGCAGCTCCAGGTCCAGGTAAGCGGCAATGGTATCCGTCAGGTGTTCCTTAAAATATCGCAGCCGTCGCCGGACCAGATGCTCCAGGGATTCGTTTTCATATCTCTCGGTCATCATAAGGCATACTCCTTACAGCAGCCGGATCCCGGCGGCTTCGCAGGCTTCCACAGTCTGCCGGTCCCATACGCTGGCCTGGACCTCACCGATATGGGCGCAGCCCATCATCAGCATACACAGCCGGGACTGGCCGATACCGCCGCCGATGGTCAGGGGCAGCTCATGATTCAGAAGCATTTTGTGGAAGGGCAGCTCCCGGCGGTCCTCACAGCCGCTTTCCCGGAGCTGATGGGCCAGGGATTCCGCATCCACCCGGATGCCCATGGAGGAGATTTCCAGAGCCCGGTCCAATACAGGGTCCCAGAAGAAAATGTCGCAGTTCAAATTCCAGTCGTCGTAGTCCGGTGCCCGGCCGTCATGGGGCTTGCCGGAGCGGAGCTTGCCGCCGATCTGCATAATGCAGGCCGTGGGATGCTCCCGGACGAAGGCCTTTTCCCGCTGGGAGCCCGTCAGCTCCGGGTACAGGTCCTCCAGCTCCTGGGAGGTGATGAAGGCCACTTCCCTGCTGAGCTTGGTGTGAAGCTGGGGGTAGCGGACCTGAAGCCGCTCGTTGGTGGAGCAGATGGCGTTGACGATGGCGCGCACAATGAGCTTCAGGTAATCCAGAGTCCGGCACTCGGGAGTGATGATCTTCTCCCAGTCCCACTGGTCCACATAGATGGAATGGATGTTGTCCAGGTCCTCGTCCCGGCGGATGGCGTTCATGTCCGTGTACAGGCCGCCGCCCACGGTAAAATTATACCGCTTCAGAGCCAGCCGCTTCCATTTTGCCAGGCTGTGGACCACCTGGGCATCGGTGCCCACGGCGGGCACATCGAAGCTCACAGGCCGCTCGTAGCCGTTCAGGTTGTCATTCAGGCCGGAATCCTCGGTGACGAACAGGGGCGCGGAGACCCGCTTCAGGTGCAGGGCGGAAGCGAACTCGTCCTGGAAGGTGTGCTTGATGTAGGCGATGGCCCGCTGGGTGTCATATTCGTCCAGCAGGGGCTTGTAGTTTTCGGGGATGTAGGTATTGCTCATGGGTTGATATCCTTTCAGATCTCGGCAACGGCCTCGATCTCGCACAGTACATTTTTGGGCAGGGTCTTCACTGCCACGCAGCTCCGGGCAGGCTTCTCCGTAAAATACCGGGCGTAGACTTCATTGAAGGCGGCGAAGTCAGCCATATCCGCCAGGAAGCAGGTGGTCTTGATGACCTTTTCCAGGCCGCTGCCGGCGGCTTCCAGAATGGCGGCCACATTTTTGCAGCTCTGCTCCGCCTGGGCGGAGATGCCCTCAGGCACGGTGCCGGTGGCGGGATCCACGGGGATCTGGCCGGAGGTGAAGACGAAATTGCCGGCGATATAGCCCTGGGAGTAGGGGCCGATGGCTCCGGGAGCCTTGTCGGTTTCAATGCGGATCATAGAAAAACCTCCGAAATTACAGATATTTGGCATAATCAGCCATAATTGCGGGAATATCGATGGTCTGGGGGCACATGACCTTGCACTGGCCGCAGGCCACGCAGTCCTTGGGGCCGGGGCTGCCGGGCTCCGGCGCGTCGTCCAGGAACCGGTTGTTGTACATGGTCATCACATCGGGAATGGGGATTTGCATGGGGCATTCCTTGACACAGTAGCTGCAGCCGGTACAGGGCACCTTCTTCTCGGCAATCATCCGGTCCGCAATGGTCATCAGGGCGTTCCATTCGGTTTCATTCAGGGGCTTGTTTTCGCAGAAGGTAGCGATGTTGTCCAGAAGCTGGGTTTCGTTGGACATACCGGACAGGACCATGGTGATGCCGGGGACGGTCTGCAGGAACCGGAAGGCCCAGGCGGGAGTACCCACACCGGGACGCAGGGCGTCCAGGGTATCCAGATCCCCCTGGGGCAGGTTCACCAGCCGTCCGCCCCGGACGGGCTCCATGACCCAGATGGGAATGTTCCGGCTGTTCAGCAGCTCCACCTTGGCCTGGGCGTTCTGAAGCTTCCAGTCCAGCCAGTTGAGCTGGATCTGACAGAATTCGATGGCATCGCCCCAGTTATCCAGGAACCGGGCCATGGTTTCCAGGCTGCCGTGGGTGGAGAAGCCCAGATGCCGGATCCGGCCCAGCCGCTTCTGCTCCAGCAGGTATTTCCGCAGGCCCAATTCCTCGTCGGTGACCAGGTCGATGTTGCTCTCGCAGACGCAGTGGACCAGGTAGAAATCGAAATATTCCACCTGGCATTTGCGGAGCTGATCCTCAAAAATGGCGGCATGGTCGGCTACCTGTTCCTTCCGGAAGCCGGGGAACTTTGTGGCAAGGTAAAAGCTGTCCCGGGGGTAGGCCTTCAGGACCTTGCCCATGACGGTCTCGGAATTGCCCCCGTGGTACATATAGGCAGTGTCGAAATAGTTGATCCCATGGCGGAGGGCCAGGCGGACCAGTTCCGCGGTCTGGGCCTCGTCAATATCACTGTCCTTGCCGTCCACCGTGGGCAGACGCATACAGCCCAGACCCAGGGCGGAAAGCTTCCGGTCCTTGAATTCGTTATACAGCATGATTTTTCTCCCTTTCTCTTCGTTTCAGTTCTGCGAGGATGTCCTCGTCGGCGGGACAGAATTCGTAGTCATCGATTTGGCTGACGGGGATCAACCGCAGGTCCCGGTGTTCCAGCTTTTGGGGAGTCCCATTTCCGATGACGGCATGGTACAGACTCAGGCGTACCGTCAGGTCCGGATATTCGTGGACCAGCTCCATGAACAGCGCTCCGGGAACCACGGTGATCCCCAGCTCCTCTCGGCATTCCCGGATCAGCGCTTCCCGGTGGGTCTCTCCGGGCTCCACCTTGCCGCCCACGAATTCCCACAGCAGGCCCCGGGTCTTATGGGCCGGGCGCTGGCAGATCAGGAACCGGTCACCGTCCCAGATCAGGGCAGCCACAACTTCGGTCATGTTCCCATCCTCCCTGTTTTTAATGGGTCCATTATAGTAGTTTCTCAAGGGAATGTCAACTTCCACCGGATTCATCGGAGGAATTCGCCGTATTTTTTGTTGATTTGGACGATGGACCGTGATATGATATATTCAGAAAGGAGGTCTGCCCATGATCTCAGCAGATACCGTTATGGAATACAAATGTCCCTGCTGCGGCGCCGGGCTGCGGTTCGGACAGGATGTCCAGAAAATGACCTGTGAGTACTGCGACAACACCTTTGAACTGGATGCTGTCCAGGCCTTCAACGAGGAAACTGCCGATGCCGCCGAGCATTGGGAAGCGGAAAACCAAACCCAGTGGTCCCAGACCGAACAGGACACGGTCAAAACCTACACCTGTTCCTCCTGCGGCGGTGAGCTGGTGACGGATGCCAATACGGCAGCGACCTTCTGCCCCTTCTGCGGCAATCCCACGATCCTTCCGGGACGGCTGTCCGGCGGCATCCGGCCCGACGCGGTGATCCCCTTCCGAACCTCCAAAGAGGATGCCACCAAGGCTTTTTTGGAGCTGTGCAAGGGCAAACCCCTGCTGCCCAGGGATTTCACCGCCAACCACCGGCTGGAAAAAATCACCGGCATCTATGTCCCCTTCTGGCTGTACGAATGCGACAGCGGCTTCGACGGCCGCTATCAGGCCACCCGGGTCCACCACTGGTCCACTCCGGATTACGTCTATACCCGGACCGAGTACTTCCTGGTGACCCGTGCCGCCGATGCCAAATTCCAGAACATTCCCATGGACGGCTCCTCCAAGATGGACGACGCCGTTATGGAATCCATTGAGCCCTACGATTTTTCCGCCCTGGTGGATTTTGATACGGCCTATCTTTCCGGCTTCTTCGCGGACAAATATGATGTGGAGGCGGAGACAGGCCACGACCGGGTCCGCCAGCGGGTCAGCGCGTCCCTGGAGGAGCTGATTGCCCCCACCCTGGTGGGCTACGCCACCCACATTCCCACGGTGAAGAACATCAACGTCCATCAAGGAAAATCGAAATACGTACTTTTGCCTGTGTGGATGCTCCATACCCAATACGGCGGCAAGAATTACCTTTTCGCCATGAACGGTCAGACCGGAAAAATGACCGGCACCTTCCCCATCTGCCCCCAGCGGAGCTGGGCCTGGTTCGGCGGCATTACCGCCGCGGTGTCCGCTGTGGCAGCCCTCATCCAGTGGATGATGCTGTAAGGAGGTGGCCGGAATGAAAAAAATCACTTCCTTATTCCTGTGCCTGATACTGGTGGCGGCACTGGCGGTGCCGGTGCTGGCGGCGGGGCCTAAGATCGTGGACCGGGCGGACCTGCTGACCCAGGACCAAAAGGCTTCCCTGGAAGCAAAAGCCCAGGCCATTGCCGATCAGTACGGCATGGACGTGGTCATCGTCACGGCCTATGACACAGAGGGCACCGATGTGACCACCTATGCCGACGACTACTACGACGAAAACGGCTACGGAATCGGCCCGGATTACAGCGGTGTGCTGTTCCTGCTGTCCATGGAGGACCGGCGCTGGGCCATTTCCACCTGCGGCGACGCCATCTACGCCCTGACGGATTACGGCATTGAGGAGCTCTTCGGCTATATCCGTTCCGATCTGGGCAGCAACCGGTTCTACGAGGCCTTCGATACCTATCTGGACCGGCTTCCGGAATTCTTCCAGGCTTACAAGGACGGCTCCCCCATCGATGGCCGGCCCAATCAGGGCGGTGACGGCCCCGGCTACATCGACCCGGCGGACCGGGACAATGTGGTCTATTACGATCCGGAGCCCGGTGCCATGGATTATATCCGCATCGTTGCCGTGGCTCTGCTGATAGGCGCTGCGGTGGGCGGCATCGCGATCCTGATCATGCGGGGCCAGATGAACACCGCCCGGGCCCAGCGGACTGCCGGGTCCTATCTGGTCAGCGGCAGCTACCAGCTCCGGCGGGTTCAGGACATCTTCCTTTACAGCCGGGTCACCAAGACACCCCGGCCCAAGTCCAATTCCGGTGGCGGCGGCAGCTCCACCCACAGCAGCTCCATGGGCCGCAGCCACGGCGGACGCAGCGGCGGCTTTTGATTGAGGGAAACTTCTAATCCGCTCTTGCCGACTCCGTCGGAGCTTCCCTATTGGTTGATATACCATTCTATATTTGAATCATCAACATTATACATAAGGAGAAATGAATTATGGGTCTTATCAAAGCAGCACTGGGTTCCCTGTCCACCACCCTGGGTGACCAGTGGAGAGAGTATTTTTACTGCGACAGCATGAGCGACGATGTGCTGGTGGCCAAAGGTGCCAAGCGGGTCAGCGGCAAGTCAAGCAACACCAAGGGCTCTGAGAATGTCATCACCAACGGCGCCGTCATCGCCGTCAACGAGGGCCAGGCCATGATGATCGTGGAGCAGGGCCAGATCGTGGAATTCGCGGCGGAAGCCGGTGAATTTACCTGGGATTCCTCTTCCGAGCCCTCCTGCTTCTATGGCGGCCTGGGCAAGGGCCTGCTGGGAAGCTGGGAGACCTTCAAGCGCCGGTTCACCTTCGGCGGTGACGAGGCCAAGGACCAGCGGGTCTACTTCTTCAACATCAAGGAGATCATGGGCAATAAGTACGGCACCCCCAGCCCCGTGCCCTTCCGGGTTGTGGATCAGAACATCGGCCTGGACATGGATATCTCCGTCCGCTGCAACGGCGAATATTCCTACAAGATCACGGACCCCATGCTGTTCTATAAGAACGTCTGCGGCAACGTGGCCTCCGTATACCGCCGGGATCAGTTTGACAGCCAGCTCAAGGCCGAGTTCCTGACCTGCCTGCAGCCCGCCTTCGCCCGAATCTCCGCCATGGGCATCCGTTACTCCGCCCTTCCCGGCCACACCGCCGAAATGGCCCAGGCCATGGACGCTGCCCTGACGGAAAAATGGAGCGGCCTGCGGGGCGTGTCCATCGTCTCCGTGGGTGTCAATTCCATCACCGCCTCCCCCGAGGACGAGGCCACCATCAAGGAGCTGCAGAAGTCCGCGGTCTTCCGCAATCCCAACATGGCCGCGGCCCATATGGTCCAGGCCCAGGCCGCTGCCATGCAGGCTGCCGCCGCCAATGAAAACGGCGCTATGATGGGCTTTATGGGCATGAACATGGCCCAGACCGCCGGCGGCCTTAACGCCAACCAGCTTTACCAGATGGGTCAGCAGACTCCCTCCCCCGCTCGCGCGGCTCCCGCCGCTCCCGCCGCCAATGGCTGGACCTGCGGCTGCGGCCAGGTGAACACCGGCAATTTCTGTACGGAATGCGGCGCCAAGAAGCCTCAGTCCGACACCTGGACCTGTGCCTGCGGCAGCGTCAACAAGGGCACGTTCTGCCCCGAATGCGGCGCGAAAAAGCCTGAGGCCGCTCCCAAGTACCGCTGCGACAAGTGCGGCTGGGAACCCGAGGACCCCATGAATCCCCCCAGATTCTGCCCCGAGTGCGGCGACCGCTTCGACCGCAACGACGCCCAGTAAATGACAAACCTCCCCGGTCAATCCGACCGGGGAGGGTTTCTTTTGCATTAATAACTCTGTTATGAAACAAGAAAGGATACACGAGCCAGGCCACCGATCATCATGTCATTGCGAGGAGCGAAGCGACGTGGTAATCTCCACTACCGACATATGGAATCAGATTACCAATTAACATCGAACATTTACAATGAACATAAGATGATAAATTGTCTAAAATTCAACCAGGAGATTCCCACGGGCACGGTGTGCCCTCGGAATGACATTTTCGTTACCTGAGTATGTTATACTGTTACCACTCAATGATCGGCAGGTATTATTCAGAGTCCTGACCTTACCCCACAAGTACTTAACTTTATACAGTTCGGTCCGTCAGGCTTTTGGCCAGGGCGATCATGTATGTATTGTCCTCAAAAATATCCAGGGCTTCGATGGCAACACGGGTGTACCGCTGAACCAATTCCTCACACTTTTCCAGGCCGTAGAGCCGGACAAAGGTATTTTTCGACACATCGGTGCCCACGGATTTGCCCAGCTCCTCCGCGTTGCCGATGACATCCAGCATATCGTCCCGGATCTGGAAAGCCAGGCCCAGGGCCCCGGCGAACCGGCCCGCGGCCTCAAGCTGTTCCTCAGTGCCGCCGCCGGCGACGGTGCCCAGCACACAGGCCGCGTTGATCAGGGCTCCGGTCTTCCGGGACTGGATGTCAATGACCTCCTGCTCCGTCAGGGTCCGCTCCTCGCTGAGGATATCCAGCACCTGACCGCCCACCATGCCCATGGAACCGGCACAGTGCGCAAGAAGACTTATGGCGAAGCCCATATCCTCCGGCTTCTCCAGCACAGCACTGCCGGCCACCATGAAGGCATCCGTCAGCAAAGCATCGCCGGCCAGGATAGCCATGGCTTCGCCGTAGACCTTGTGGTTGGTGGGTCTGCCCCGGCGGAAATCGTCATTGTCCATGCTGGGCAGATCGTCGTGGATCAGGCTGTAGGTATGGATCATCTCCACCGCGGCGGCAAAAGGAGCCGCGGCGTGCCAGTCCTTACCGCACATCCGGCAGAATTCAAAGGCAAACACGGGACGAAGCCGCTTACCACCGGCCAGCAGACTGTACTCCATGGCTTCAAAAAGCTGCTTCTGGGGCTCGCCGTGAAGCTCCCGGTAAAAATCGCCCAGATACTCCTGAATATATTCCCGGTATTGCCGGGTCATTTCCTCATGCGTCATCGCCAAAATCCTCCTCCACCGGGGTGCCGTCGGGGGCGGTCATGATTCGCTTCACCTGCAGCTCCGCTTCGTCCAGGAGCTTTCCGCATTTCTGGACCAGGTCCGTGCCCTCCTGGAAGAGCTTCAGGCTTTCCTCCAGAGGAACATCTCCCCGCTCCATGGCCCGGACGATCTGTTCCAGACGCTGCATATTCTGTTCAAAGGTAGTATTCCGCTCGTTCATTATCCATTCTCCTTTCCGGCAATCACGGTGGCATCGATGGTGCCGTCGCTGACGGCGACCCGGATCTGCTGACCCGGTGTGACCTGGGTCACGGACCGGATCACGGTACCCTCCCCGGTCTGAGCCATGGCGTAGCCCCGGGTCAGGACCTTCAGGGGGCTCATGGCATCCAGCTTGGAAACCGCCATAATATAACGCTGCTTCTTTTTCGCCACATTCTGCTGCTGGGCTCCAAGGAGCCGGTTCTTCATCAGCTCCAGATCGGCACGCTTCTGATTCAGATAACCCCTGGGGGACCGCAGGGCTGGACTGGCGGACAGCATCTCATAATGCTTCCGGGCGGACCGGAGCTGACGGGTCAGGGCGTTGGCCATGGCCGCTGCCATAGCATCCAGATTCTGCCGCAGGGCATCCTGATCCGGCACCGCCAGCTCCGCCGCGTTGGAGGGCGTTGCCGCCCGCAAATCTGCCACATAGTCGGAAATGGTCACATCCGGCTCATGGCCCACGGCGGAGATCACGGGGATTTTGGAATTGTAAATGGCATAGGCCACCCGCTCGTCATTAAAGGCCCACAGGTCTTCAATGGAGCCGCCGCCCCGGCCTACGATCAGCAGATCCGCCAGCCGGTGGTGGTTGGCATAGCCGATGGCCGCGGCGATCTCGGCGGGAGCCTCCACGCCCTGGACCCGGACCGGCAGAAGCCGGACCTTCGTCAGAGGGTAGCGCTTGCGCAAAATCCGCAGCATATCGTGGACTGCGGCACCGGCGGCGCTGGTGATGATGCCGATGGTGCCGGGATATTTGGGAAGGGGCTGTTTGTGGGCCGGGTCGAAAAGGCCCTGGGCAGCCAGCTTCTTCTTGAGCTGCTCAAAGGCCGCGTGGAGGTCGCCGATGCCGTCCAGGGCCATAGCGGTAGCGTATAACTGATAAGCGCCATCCCGGGGGAACACGGAGACCTTGCCCATGACAATGACCTTCATGCCGTTTTCCGGACGAAACCGGAGCCGCAGGGCGCTGCCCTTGAACATGACGCACCGCAGCGCCGCACCCTCGTCCTTGACGGTAAAATAATGGTGACCGGAAGGATAGAGCTTGTAGTTGCTGATCTCACCCCGGACCGCAAGATTGGAAAGCAGGGCGTCACTATCCATTTTGCTCCGGATATATTCGTTGATCTGGGTCACCGACAGAACCTGCTGGGCCATATTATCCCTCCCCAAGCCGGTGGGCGAGAATCGCCACGCCCATGGCGTTGTCCGTGGAATACTGGGGCTGGGCAAATACCGGCTTCAGCGGTGCCGTTATCTGCCGCAGCATGGAATTGGAGGCTACACCTCCGGAAAAGACGATCTCAAGCCCCGGATAGGCCTTCATGGCGTTTCGGGAAGCGGTAAGCACCGCGTTGCCCACGCACCGCAGGGCATAGGCGGCGGTCTGTGCCGGATCGCCGTTTTTCTCATGGAATTGCTGGACCTTATTCTGAACACCGGACAGAGAAAACTCCAGGCCGGGACATTTGACCTTGAACACTTCCCTGCCCTGGGCACTTTGACTCAGGGCATCCAGATGCTTGCCTGCCGGGAAAGGCAGGTCCAGGAGCTGGCCTGTCCGGTCAATAAGCTGGCCCGCGGAGATGTCCGTGGTGCCGCCGATTTTGGTACACCGGACATTTTTTCCCTCAGGCTCCACCAGCAGCAGCTCCGTGGTACCGCCGGACAGATGCCAGGCCAGATGGGGCTTGTCCATCAGGTCCAGCCGTCCCGCGCTCCACAGGCAGGCGGCCACGTGCCCCTGCTGATGGGACACCTCCACCAGGGGCACCTGGAGGCCTTCTGCCAGGAGTTTGGCATGGGAATATCCCACCAGGAAGCAGGGCATATAGCTGCCCTCCACAGCCCTGGGCCGGGTGCTGACACCGATGGCTCCGATGCCGGAAAGATCCACATGGGAAAACAGCCTGCCGGAAAGCTCCGGCAGGCTTTTGGTATGAGAAAACACTGCGTCGGACTGGCGCAGACCAAGCTCTCCCTGCTTTACAGGGAGCAGTTTGGAGCAATTGATCCCCTCCGTACCGTCGAACCAGGCGATGGAGGTGGTATAATTGCTGGTATCAAAGCCGATGACGTTCATTCCGCTTCCTCGGCAGCAGGGGCGTTCAGGCTCCGGGCGAAGGTGCCCAGAATGCCGTTGACGAAAGCGCCGGTATCGTCGCCGTCGTACATCTTCGCCAGGCGGACAGCCTCGGAAATGGCGACGCCCGTGGGCACGTCCTCCACATAGAGGATCTCGAACATGGCAAGCTGCATAATGGACCGGGTCAGCCGGGAAATGCGGCTCACATCCCAGCCAATGGAGAACTTCTGGATCTGAGCGTTCAGTTCTTCCTCCCGGTTGGCAACACCGCCGACCACCGTGTCCAGATAGGCCATCTGGGCGCGGCTGGGCCGTTCGGCATAGACCTGGTTTTCATCGGAAAGCTGGCTGTAATATTCCTTATCCAGCCGGATATTGACCACCTGCTGGGGTTCCTCGCCGGTGAAATTCCGGCCGTAGATCAAATGTACCGCCAGTTCTCTGGCGTTGGCTCTGGTCATAAGTTCCCCTTACTTGCGGTTGATGCCGCAGACATTGACATTGACGGAAGCCACGGTGACACCGGCCATGGATTCCAGAGCACCGGTGACGGATTCCTGCACCGCCTTAGCCACAGCGACCACGCTCTGGCCGTAGCCAATAATCAGGTTGCAGTCCACGTAGACCACATCGTCATCCCCGATGACCACCTTCAGGCTCTTGCCCCAGGCCTTCTTGCTGACCAGCTCCGCCACATCGGCGTTGGGCTTGACGCTGAGGCCCACAACACCGTCCACATCGGCCACTGCCAGGGCCACGATGGTGGAGATCACATCCTCGGAAATCATCACATTGCCGCCCATCTGGGGCTGGGTGATGTACTGCTTATTCTCTGCCATGGAAAATTCCTCCTATAACTGGCCGTGCCCTTGGCACGACATACTTTTGTTTATTGTACCACAAATCCGGAAAATTACAACTGTTTTCTGCGCAGAAAAGAAAATACCCCAAAGGATTTCCTTTGGGGCAATGGTCACATAACGGGAATCACATAGATTTCACTGAGATCAAATTCCGATTGGCTCATAATGATATCCGCGATGACAGCCACATCCGCTTCCTGCAGGCCTCCCTCCGGGGCGGCTACGGCTACGGAGATTCCCTTCTCACTGATGTAAGCTACACAGTCCGTGTACCCCTTGGCGATAACCAGGCTTTCGATCTGAGCTTCCGTCAGGGCGGTCTGGACGATCTGCTCCAATTGGGCATTGGAGCCGGAATTGTCACTGTCGTAGGACATGGCTTCCTGGATCAGGGACAGGGCACTGTCCCGGGCTTCCTGCCGGGAAAGACGGACCGCGGCAAAATAATCCTTAACCGTATTGGCCGGGTCCTCCCCGGTCAGGTCCTCGGTCCCGCCCATGACCAGCAGATCCGGGGCCAGCAGCTTTTCCGTATTCAGGGTTTGGGTCAGGTCCATGGTGGCCTGGTCCTCGCTGTAAAGCCAGTTGATGTAGATCCCGCCGCAGACCGTCACCAGGATCGCCGCGGCCACCAGGTTTTTCTTCCAAATCTTCATGCAAGCTCCTCCATTCATTTCATTTTCAAAACGGATATTTGATTGGCTCCCAGGCCCGTGTATTTGGATACCGCGTCCACGATGGCAAGCCGTACCGCCGGATCATCGGCACCCTGACAGACGATGATGGCGCCCAGATACACCGGGGGATTCACCTGGACAACAAGGCCCGTCTGATTCCGGTTCTGGTCCGTTACCGTCACCGTATCGGACCGCTGGGACCCAGAATCCTGGCCTGTGGAAATGTCCGTGTCGGTTTGGTAGGTGGTCTTCTCCCCTTCCGCCCGGCTCAGCAGGACCTGAACCTTCCCCGCGCCCCGGACCGAGGCAAGGATGGCTTCCAGCTTCTGCTCCGGTGTCTGGGCTTCGGTCTGCACCGCCGGGACCGTTGGGGAAACCTCATCCCCGGGGTTCCAGTCCGGCAGCAGCATCAGCACAAGGCCGATGACCAGGATCAGCAGGGCATAGCGGTATTTGCTCAGCAGTTGGACCGGCTTTTCCATCCATGTGTTCATACCCATACCTGTCCCTCCTTCCCGATTCCCAGATCCTGTCGGATCATAGCTTCCAGCTCCGCCCGGGCGGCGGGAGACACGGCACCCCGCAGGGTAACCCCCACGGGCACCGGTAAATCATCGTCACTCAAGTCCACCCGGACCTCCAGGGTCAGTCCAAGCCGGGCCGCTTTGTCCAAAATATATGCTTCCGTCTCCTGCTTTATGCGCTGGCGCAGGGCATTTTGGGAAATCTCCTCCCCCTTTGCCACGGCGGCACTGACCTGCTGATCCAGCTCCTGAAACCGCCGGTTCAGATCCAGGTCCCAGTGCTTTTCCAGGGGTCCCAGGATCACCGCGGCCATAACCAGCCCGGTGACCATTTTCAGCACCGCTCCGGCCATGCCCCTGGATCCGCTCAGACTGTTGACCAGAGCACACAGCACCGCCGCGGCGGTCACAGACAAGATGTATGTACGAAGGTCCGGAATTATCCCACCCCTTTCAAAAAACAGATCAAGCTCACCAGCAGCAGGAAGCAGCAGGCCCCGGTCATAGCCAGCAGCAGCCCCATGGCGCCGGAATAGTCCTTCACAAGTCCCACGGAACGCTTGGTGCCGAAGATACCGCACACCGCCGCCGTGGCCTTCAGCAGCAGATACTGAACCCCGATTTCCAGAAACGGGCGGAGCCAGATGGCAAGCACCGCCAGCATCCCGTAGATCCCCACGGCGTTTTTCGCCGCGTCCGCGCCGATGAGCACGGCTTCCGAGGCATCGGAAAGGATCCCGCCCACCACAGGAATCATGCCGGAAACGGTCAGCTTCGCAGCTTTCATGGCGGCGGCATCGGTGGTGCCGCTGACCACCCCCGTCAGACCGATGTACCCGGTAAATAAATACAGGATGATCTTCAGCCCCCAGGTCATAAGCCATTTCAGCAGATCCGCCAGTTTTTTCAGGGTATCCTCCCCCAGGGCCTGATTCGCCACACAAAGGCACAGATACACGTAGATCATGGGCACCAGAAACCGGGTGATCAGGCTGCTGAGAACCGTATCGAAGATGACCGTGCCGCCGTACAGGGCCGCTGAGGTCACGGTGCCGCCGCTGCCCGCCAAAGCCGCGGCCATTACCGGAAGCAGCAATTTGCCGTATTCGCTGAGTTGGCGCACCGTATCCACCCCCAGGCCCACCAGAGAATGGGTGGACCGCAGCAGCAATGTTCCCGTAGCCACGGCACCTGCCAGCTCCACGGCCTGTTCCGTGGACCCGGGAAAGGTCCGCACCACAGCCACCAGCAGAACCACCGCCAGGATCACCAGGCAGGCCCACAGGCCCTCCGCAAGCGCCGGCTGCAGCTCCGGAAGAGCCTTGAGCACGATTTCCCGGACTCCTTCCCAAAAGGAATCCGGCTGTTCCGGAACCCACAGGTTGCCGGAGGGCTCCGGCACAGGAAACTCCGTCAGCGGCAAAATTCCCGCCATAGACAGCGTATTCAGCAAGTTCATCCTAATTCCCTCAGAATCGAATCCATCAGCTCCAGCAGACCCTCCAGCATGGGCAGCGACAGCCACAGCACCAGGATCCCGGTCAAAAACTGCAAGCCCTTTGCCAGGGCACCGTTCCCGCTGTCGGCGCAGATCATTCCGGCGGTTTCCCCCACCACGCTGATGCCCACAATTTTCAGCAGGATCCGCAGGACTCCGGAATCCAGACCGATCAGATCCTCCAGCCGCCGGAAAAAGGCCATCACCGGGTCCAGATATTCCAGAGCCAGTACCGTGATCATCCCGGTGACAAGCACCAGCAGAAGCAAGGAAAACTCCTTCCCCTGCTTTGCCAGGGTCAGACAAAGCACCGCGGCGACCAGGGCCCCGGCGACGGTTTTGAAATAAATGTCCATTAAAAGTGAAACAGATCCTTGACCAGGTCAAATAGCTTGGCGATCTCCTGGGTGATCATCATGAGCACCACCACCAGCCCTGCCAGGGTGGTCATAGTGGCCTGCTCATCCCGGCCGGACCGGGAGAGCACTTGGTTCAGCACGGACACGATGATGCCAATGGCGGCGATCTTAAAAATCAGATCAATATCCATAGCTTACAGAAACAAAATGGCCAGTGCCGCTCCGGCACAAAGGCTCAAGGTCTGGTAGCCCCGGAGCCGGACCTCCTGATTTTCCGACAGCTTTTCCAGGGCCGACCTGCAGTTGTGCCGGGCGTTTTCCAACCCCAGGAGCTGGCCTTCCAGATGAAACCGGCCCAGGCTCCTGCCCAAAGCCTGGAGGGCGGACACGGCCTGGGGTGTCAGCTTTGGCGTTTTTGCCAGCGCCGCGTTCATACAGTGAAATACATCCGGCGAAATCTGATCCTCCAGCTCCTGGGCAAGATGGATAAAGAGGCTTCGCAAAGCCCCTCCGCATTGGGCAGCCGTCAGCCGGCACAGGTCCGGCAAGGGCGTCAGCCGGTACTGCAGCTCGCACTGCATAAAATCCAGGGCGGCGATCAATGCCCGCAGATTTCCTTCCTCCCGCCGGTGGGCGGCAGTCATGGCAAAGCCCACACTGCCGCAGCCCAGAATAATAAGTACAGCGCCGATGATCTTGATGGTCATAGTCATATCCTTTCTGTCCGCCAGGACTTGTCCTTCTGTAAAATCACCAATTCCTCAAATAATCCGCATTCCAGCACATGACGGTATAGCTGCCGCCGTTCCAGATCCCGCCGGGAGCTTGCGTGGACCGTTGCCAGCACATGGATCCCGCACCACCCTGCCTGAACCAGGGCATCGCAGTCCCGTTCCGAAGTGATCTCATCCACAGCGATGCAGGCCGGTCCCATGGTCCGCAGGGCCATTTCGATCCCCTGAGGCTTTGGGCAGAGCGTCAGTACATCGGTCCGCTTCCCGCAGTCGAAGCCCACGGGAAACAGCTCTCCCCGCTCGTCCACCACAACCACTGCCCCCGGTGCCCGGTTGGAACGCGTCCGGACCAGATCCCGCAGAAGCGTGGTTTTTCCCGTACCGGGGCTTCCCAGGATCAGCAGTGATCGGTCCAGGGCCAGTCCCCGGGCAATATCCGGAACGTCCCGGGCAATACGCAGGCACAGGGAATGATACTCCCGGATGGCGGTAATGCCCTTTTCCTGAACCACGGCCTCCCCGCAGACCCCCACCCGATGGCCTCCGGGAGCCGTCAGATACCCCTGACCCACAGAGCTGCTGGCCCAGGGGGAATATCGGGACGCGGCGTTGATGACAAACCGCAAATCTGTTTCCTCCGCCTGCCGTTCCAGCCAGATGGATCCGGCGCGGCTCACCAGTTCCGGAGGCCTTCCCCGGCGCAGGCGTATTTCCTGAAGCGTATCCCTCCCCTGCCTGTCCACCGGCTGCCGCATCCACATGGGCAGCAGATTCAATAATTCCTCCCAGGCACATCGCATTGGCATCATCTCCTGAAACAGACTATGCCTGTCCCAGGGAAAAATACCCCCGGCGCAAAAAAAGCACCCGCCAAATGGCGAGTGCTTTTCAGATAAACTTATTTTTTCAGCACAGCGTTGACACCGCGGCTGACGGCGGTGCCCAGGAACGCGCAAAGCAATGCTTCCACAAGGCCCTGGATGCCCACGAACCAGCAGATGAACACAATGGGGTTGGTCGTTCCGGCCATGTCCATATAGCCACGGATGAATTCCGTGCTGCCGAAGAGCACCACCAGAGTGCCCATAAAGAAAGCCGTGTTCAGCAGGGCTCCGGCGAGACTGGCTGCCACATAGGGCACCATCTTCACAACCTGGCCTACCCCGGTCCTGCCCTGAACCAGAACACCGTGGACCGCCTTGTAGGTCATTCCGCAGAGCAGGCCCATGAGGGTCCGGGTGGGAACGCACACCAGGAAGGTGAAAATGGGGTTAATGCCCAGCAGCGTCGCGCCGAAGGCGCTCTTGCCGAAGCATTCCCAGAAACTGATAAGGCCGAATACCAGACCCAGTCCGGCACCGGCAGCGGGTCCCATGGTGATGGCACCAACGATCACAGGGAACTGCAGGATGGTCATTTCCAGAAGACCGATCTTGATCATTCCCAGACCTGTGGTTTCCAGCACCAGCATAATGGCGATGAGCACCGCCATCTGGGTCAGCAGCAACACGCTGCTGTGCTGTTTGTTGGTTTGCATATGTAATTTTCCTCCTTGCTGTCGCTCCGGCCTTCCGGATGCGATGCAAAATATTACCATAACGGGTGATCCCCGGTACAGCTTGGGATCAGTCGATCTCCTCCGGAACGCCGGGGTTCGTTTCCTCCAGATCGCTGAATTCCATTTGGGTGGGCTGACCGCCCTTCATAGCGGCCCACTGCTCCTTGGTGATCAGGATGGACCGGGGCTTACTGCCCTGGAAGGGGCCCACGATGCCCTTTTCCTCCATCTCATCCACGATCCGGGCGGCACGGGCATAGCCCAGCTTCAGCCGCCGCTGAAGCATGGAAACGGAGGCCTGCCCCGTTTCCAGGATCACATCCACGGCCTGGGGCAGCATTTCATCACCGTCCAGCTCCTCCGCGTTGGGCTCCGGGTCGGACGCGGCAGACTTGGTGTTCCCGGTCTGGGCCGCTTTCCGCTCGATCTCGTCCATGACGGATTCGTCGTAATTGGTGACATAATTATTCTTCACAAAGGTTGCCACAGCTTCCACCTCCGGGTCGCTGACGAAACAGCCCTGGACACGCTGGGGCTTGCCGGTGCCAATGGGCGCGAAGAGCATATCGCCCTTGCCCACCAGCTTCTCCGCGCCCTGGGTATCCAGAATGATCCGGGATTCCATGGCGGAGGCCACGGCGAAGGCAATGCGGGAGGGAATGTTGGCCTTCATCAGACCCGTGATCACATCGGCGGAGGGACGCTGGGTGGCAATGACCAGGTGAATACCGGAGGCACGGCCCATCTGGGCGATGCGGCAGATGGATTCCTCCACCTCCTTGGCGGCTACCAGCATCAGGTCCGCCAGCTCATCGATGATGACCACCACCTGGGGAAGCTTCACACCTTCGATCTCCTCGTTTTCGATCATGGCGTTATAGGATTCCAGATCCCGGACACCGGCGTCGCTCATGTACTTGTACCGGCGCATCATTTCCGTCACCGTCCACTGGAGGGATCCGGCGGCCTTCTTGGGGTCTGTAACCACGGGAATCAGCAGGTGGGGAATGCCGTTATAAATGCCCAGTTCCACCATTTTAGGGTCCACCATGATGAGTTTCACCTCATCCGGGTTGGCCTTGTACAGCAGAGAGATAATGATGGAGTTCATGCAAACGGACTTACCGGAGCCGGTGGTACCGGCGATCAGCATATGGGGCAGCTTGGCAATGTTGCCGATGATGCACTTGCCGCCGATATCCTTGCCCACGGCGAAGCTGGACTTGGACTTGGCCTTATTGAATTCGGGAGAATCTATGACCTCCCGCAGGGACACGGTGGTTACGGCCTTGTTGGGCACTTCGATACCCACCACGGAGATCTTGTCCGGCACCGCAGCGATCCGAACGCCGGATGCACCCAGATTCAAGGCGATATCATCGGCGGCGGAGGTCAGCTTGCTGAGGCGGACACCCTTTTCCAGTTCCACCTCATACCGGGTCACGCTGGGACCTCGGGTCACATTGACAATGTGGGCTTCGATCTTAAAGCTGGCCAGGGTCTCGTTGAGCCGCCGGGAGTTTTCCTTCATTTCCGCGGTACCGTCGGCTCCGCCCCGGCCGGGGATCTTCAGCAGATCGATGGGGGGATAATGATAGACGGGCTTCACTTCCTCCGCCTGGGCCTGCTCCTGCTGGGCAATGGCGGCGGCAACCTCCGCCGCGGCCTGCTCCGCGTCCTTGGCGGTGACCTTCTGCTTGGCAACGGATTCCTGAACCTCCGGGTCCACAGCAATGGGTTCCTCCGGAACAGGCTCCGGCTCCGTCATGGGCACATATTCGGGCATTTTTTCCGGGATCCGGGTGGGGTCAAACTCCGGCAGGGCTTCGTTTTTGGCGGGAGCGGGTTGCTTCCGCTCCGGCAGGACCTCCGGTTCCGGAGAAGTGATCTCCTGCTCCTGATCCGTGGTCACGGCCACACCGGCCACAGCCACAGGCTCCTCCACATCCCCCTCGATCTGACGGATAATTTCCTGGGCCTTTTCTTCGGGAGTCTTGGGCTTATCCAGAGCTTTCTGGGCATTTTTCGCCCGTTTCTGCTCCACATATTCGATTCGCTTCTTGGCGATGGTGTTGACCACCTTCACAGCAGGCTCCTCAGGCTCATCCTCCTCCAGCTCCCAGTCCGCCCGGGGCCGGTTTTGGATGGCACGGACCACGCTGGCAACGGTGATCTGCATCGCCGCCAGCAGGGACAGGATCATGCCCAGAATGCACAGAATATAGGAGATCACAGGACCGCAGAGGTTCTTCACCAGCTCTGCCGCGCCGCCGGAGATCAGGCCGCCAGTAATGCCCTGAATACCGCCGAAGTACAGGCTTCCCACCGTATCCAGGAAGCCGGAGGGAATCTCCGTATTATAAAACAGATGGGACAAAAAACCGCACAGAAACGCAAACACCAAAGCGCAGATGCTCCGCATCCGCACGGGACGCTTGCCGCTGAAGGCCAGAATGAAGAATAAGTACGCCATCACGGGGATCGCCGCGAAGAAGCCGGCCTTGCCCACAAGACCCATGATGAAATCCCGGATCAGAATGACCAGCGCGCCCTCCGGGAAAATGGCAACCACCAGAAACAGCACAAACAGGGCCAGGCAAACCACCGCCAGAATGTAGCGCAGGGGCACATTGGGCCGGGCAGTCAGGTCCAGTTGGGTCTGCTCGGGTTCCACAGTCTTCTTTTTTCCGGTTTTCGCGGGAGTTTTCTTGGATTGCTTGGCGGAAGCGACCTTTTCCGCCTGGGATTTTTTCTTTTTCTCAGCCATGGGAAACCTCCTCCCGATCAGATGGTCAGATACATCAGGAACGCGAACAGTGCCGCGCCCCAGCAATAGTAGGAAAAGCCGGAGAATCCGGTGTGCACCGCCAGGAACCGCATACCGCGAATTCCGGCCACAGCCCCGAAAAATGCCGCTGCCGTCGCCAGGGCATAGGACAGCACCACAGGAACTGTCAGGGCTTCCACCCCGGTCCGGAACAGGGCCAACGCATCGAAGCCGATGACTCCCATCAGTGCCGCCAGGGACAGCAGGAAGGCCCAGCGCAGGGCGTGTTCCTTATCGGCACCCCGGCCCACCGCTGTGGACACCACCGCGCCCACCCGGGAAATGCCGGGAAAAACCGCCAGTGCTCCGGAAATACCCAGCAGCAGGCTGTCCAGCCCGGTCATGGACCGGGAGTCCTTGTTGCCGGATTGGATCCGGCAGGGAATGTACAAAATCAGGCCGTTGAGCACCAGGAAAATGGCGGCCTTGCTCAGGTCCGTCTGCCAGGACTGAAGCAATGGGGACAACGCGAAGCCCAGAAGCATGGGGATCAGGGCCGACCGGGTCAGCTTCAGGTCAAAAAGCGCAATGGGATCCGGCTGCCGGTCACGGCGCCGGGGCGGGATCCGGGCCAGGTCCCGTTCCTGGAGCATCAGCTCCACATGGTCCCGCAGGGACAGGTACAGGGCTTCCCAAATGGCGGTATGGACCAAAATCCGCAGCAAGGGGTTCTCCCCCGCTCCGAAAAGTTTCAAAAGCAGCGCCTCGTGGGCCTGAGAAGAAACAGGCAGAATTTCTGTCATACCGGACACCAGACCGTACAGAATGCATTCAAACCAATTCATATCCATGCCTGTTACACCTCCTTAGAAAATTGCATTTTATTATAGCACAGTTTTATGTAAATTTCCAGTCTTTTCTGCAATTTTGTTTGCATATGAATACCGGGCCCTGATTCAGGCCCGGTTTGTTCCCTGTTTTTGATCGTCGATCATTTGATGCAGCGCCGCCAGCGCGTCGTTCAGTCCGCCCAATTCGTCAATCAGGCCCGAGGAAACCGCCTCCTGCCCGTAGAGAATCGTGCCCACATCCGTAGCCATTTCTCCGGTGGCCATCATATAGGACTCAAACTGCTCCGCGGAAATGTTGGAATTGGTGGTGACAAAATGGGCAATCTGCTCCTGGATACGCTGGAAATACCGGAAGGTCTGGGGCGCGCCCACCACCAGCCCCGTCATCCGCACCGGATGGACCGTCATGCTGGCAGTGGGCGTAATGAAGGACCGCTTGGTACACACTGCCAGGGGGATGCCGATGGAATGTCCCCCGCCCAGGACCAGGGAAACCGAGGGTTTCTTCATCCCGGCAATCATTTCCGCGATGGCAAGGCCCGCTTCGATGTCTCCCCCCACGGTATTCAGCAGCAGAAGCAGTCCTTCGATCTCCTCGCTTTCCTCGATGCCCGCAAGCAGGGGCAATACGTGTTCGTATTTGGTGGTCTTCACATTCTCCGGTGCCACCTGATGACCCTCCACCTGGCCGATGATGGTCAGGGTGTAGATGTTTCCACGGCTGCTCTTCGTCACATCGGAGCCCAGCTCCACCACCTGTTCCCGTTCTTCCTTCAAAATCTCCGGATCATTTTGATTTTTCATAGCTTACCTCCACGGTTTTTCTTTAGGATAACCGGAAAACCGGAAAAAATCCGTTGCCACTATTGACACCGTGTTGTATAATAGGTTCGGTGATTCGAATGGCTGGAAAGACCAACGCGGTGCGCCTGGTACAGCAGGCCGGAATTCCCTGCCGGGAGTTTTTCTATGAATATGACGAAACGGACCTGCGGGGCTGCCATGCCGCCGAAGCTCTGGGATTTCCCCAGGAACAGGTGTTCAAAACCCTGGTTGCCCGGGGCGAACGGACGGGCATCAACGTCTTCTGCATCCCGGTTTGCTGCGAGCTGGACCTGAAAAAAGCCGCTAAGACCGCGGCAGACAAGAACATGGAGCTGGTTCCCGTGAAGGAGCTGCTCAATCTCGCAGGCTACATCCGGGGCGGCTGCTCCCCTGTGGGCATGAAAAAACGGTATCCCACCTGGTTCGACGAAACCTGCATTCTGTGGGAGGAAATCGCCGTATCCGCCGGAGAGCGGGGCCATCAGATGATCCTGCCGCCGGAAGCTTTGCTCCGGCTGATCGACGGAAAACTATCGGATATTATTCAATAAGAAAGGAAATACATTATGGAACATCATTACAAGACCAGCGGGACCTGCTCCCGGGAGATCATTTTTGAGATCGAAGACGGCAAGGTGAAGAACCTGCGCTTCGTCGGCGGCTGCAACGGCAATCTCCAGGGCATCGGTGCCCTGTGCGAGGGCCAGAAGGTCGAAGATATCATCGCCCGGGTGGAAGGCATTAGCTGCGGCGGTCGTCCTACGTCCTGCCCCGATCAGCTTGCCAAGGCTCTGAAGGCCGCTGTCAACGCTTAATCGCAACATAGAATTCAGCCACCGGATTTCCCGGTGGCTGATTTTTTATCCTTCCGTGATCCAAGGGTTGAGGATTTTTTGAATGGTCTGACCGGACTGGGGCTGGTCCTCCATGGACTCCTCCAGAAGCCAGGGCAAGGCCATGGTCCCCACACTGAGGAAAAACAGAGGTTCGGACAGCCAGGTATTCGCCATGGCTTCCTCCGCTGTCATAGGCGTCACCAGGACGCTTCCCACCCGGATACTCCCCTGCCCCCGCTCCAAAATACTGCCGCAGACGGCATAGTAATTGGTACACAGCGTGGGGGTAAAGGCCATCATTTCATCCGGCGCTTCCACCTGAACCCCGAACCGCAGCAAAAAGGAGCGCAGCTCCGGGTACACCTTATCCACGGCGGCGTAGAAATTCCGGCAGTTGGGGCAGGTGCAGTGCTCCGCCAGCTCCCGGGCATAATACTTCCGGGTGGCAACCGGATAAATCTGGAAGGTCCAGTCATCGATGGTCAGGATCAAAGCCTTACTCCTTCACCGCCGCCAGAATGTGGCGGACCAGCTCATCCTTGCCGTTGCCCTTCTCCGCGGAGAAGGGAATCACCGGGCAGGTTTCCGGCAGTCCCAAATCCTGACGGATGGTCTTCAGATTCGGTTCCAGCTCACTTTTTTTCAGCTTGTCCATCTTGTTGGCAACCACCACGAAGGGACAGCCGCTGTCCAGGAACCACTGGGCCATGGTAATGTCGTTGTTCGTGGGTGGATGGCGGTAATCCACAATGAGGATGCCCAGATCGATGCGTCCGGCGGCAAAATAATCCTCCATGAGCTTGCCCCAGCGGTCCTTCTCCGCCTGGGACACCTTGGCGTAGCCATAGCCCGGCAGGTCCACGAAATAGCATTTTTTGTCCACGGTGAAATAGTTCACATGGATGGTCTTTCCGGGCTTGTCCCCCACCCGGGCGAAATTCTTCCGGTTCAGGATCCGGTTGATCACCGAGGACTTGCCCACATTGGATTTTCCCGCGAAGGCGATCTCCGGCAGGCGGGTTTTGGGAAAATCCTTAGTGGCCGCCGCGGAAATCAAAAATTCGACATTGTTGAAATTCATAGGTCACCTCACTGCCGCAGAGCGGGCTTCCGGGATTTGGATTTGCTTTCCTCGGGAATGGGTCCCAGCATGGGAGCAACCTGCTCCCGGGGCTTGCACAGAGCGGTTTCCAGCACCGTGTCGACGGAATGGGCGGTCACGAAGGTGAGCCGATCCCGGACAACAGGATCAATGTTCCGCAGGTCCCGCTCATTGTCCGCAGGGATGATGACGGTTCGGACGCCATGGCGCAGGGCAGCCATGGTCTTTTCCTTCAATCCGCCAATGGCCATTACCCGGCCACGGATGGAGATTTCGCCGGTCATGGCCACATCCCGCCGAACGGGGGTTCCGGTTAGTGCGGACACCAGAGCGGTACAAACCGTGATGCCAGCCGAGGGGCCGTCCTTGGGCACCGCGCCCTCGGGGAAATGAATATGGATATCCTTGGTCTTGTAGAAATCGGCGGCTACGCCCAGCTTGGCGCAGTTGGCCCGTATGTAGCTCACGGCAGCCCGGGCGGATTCCTTCATCACATCGCCCAAATTGCCGGTCAGCTCCAGCTTGCCGGAGCCTTCCATCACATTGACTTCCACTTCCAGCACCTCGCCGCCCACGCTGGTCCAGGCCAGACCCGTCACCAGGCCCACCTGGTCCACAGGAGAAAGCTGCTCCGGCAGGAATTTCCGGACGCCCAAAAATTCCTCCAAATTGGCGGGGGTCACAGTGATCCGCTTGGGAGTTTCCTCCGTCAGTACACGCATGGCCGCCTTCCGGCAAACCTCCGCCAGGGACCGTTCCAGATTCCGGACACCGGACTCCCGGGTGTAGCATCGGATGATCTCCCGGTAAGCATCGTCCGTCAGGCGAAGCTGGCTCTTTTTCAGGCCGTGCTTTTGAAGCTGCTTGGGCAGCAGGTGGTTCTTGCCAATGGCCAGCTTTTCCTCGTCGGTGTAGGAGCTGAGCTCGATGATCTCCATACGGTCCAGAAGGGGCCGGGGGATGGTATCGGTGGTATTGGCGGTGGTAATGAACAGCACATCGCTGAGGTCAAAGGGGATTTCCAGATAATGGTCCCGGTAGGTCTTGTTCTGCTCCCCATCCAGGACCTCCAGCAGTGCCGCGCTGGGATCGCCTCGGTAGTCGGAGCCCATCTTATCCACCTCGTCCAGCAGGAGCAGGGGGTTCATGGACCCGGCCTGGATCATGCCGGAGATGATACGGCCCGGCATGGCGCCCACATAGGTCTTCCGATGGCCGCGGATATCGGCTTCGTCATGGACACCGCCCAGGGCGATGCGGGCCATTTTCCGCTTCAGGGACCGGGCAATGGAATAAGCGATGGAGGTCTTACCCACACCGGGAGGGCCAACCAAACACAGGATCTGGGGCGGCATTTCCGGTGCCAGCTTGCGAACCGCCAGGGTTTCCAGGATCCGCTCCTTCACCTTTTCCAGGCCGAAGTGGTCGTTGTCAAGGATCTTCCGGGCGGCATCAATGTCCAGCCGTTCCCGGGTCTTCACGTTCCAGGGCAGCTCCAGCACCGTATCCAGATAGTTGCGCAGCACCGCTCCCTCGGAAGAGCCGAAGGGCTGCTTGACCATCCGGTCCACATCCTTCAGAAGCTTTTCCTCGATCTCCCGGTCCAGCTTCAGTGCCCGGATCTTTCCCTCATATTCATTGTATTCCCCGGACTCGGTACCCTCACCCAGCTCCTCCCGGATGGCCCGCATTTGCTGGCGCAGATAGTAATCCCGATGGTCCTGGTCCATAATGGCCTTGGTGTGCTCCTGGATTTCGGACTCAATGCGCAGCATATTGATCTCCACCCGCAGAAGCTGCACCGCCATTTCCAGCCGCTTGTAGCTGTTGAGCTGGCTCAGCAGTTTGATCTTCTCGGGATAATCGATGCCGGAATTCTGGGCGATGGTATCAGCAATGAAACCGCAGTCCTTGGATACCATCATTTTTAGCTGCAAAGACTGGCTGGGCCGTTCGCACAGGTCCAGGTAGGTTCCATACAGGTTATTGGCCTCCCGGCAAAGGGCACGGACCTTCAGGTCCATGACAGCGGGAATGGACTCCACCTCTTCCACAGTACCGGCCATATAAGGCTCCTGCTGGGTCAGGTCCGTGATCTTGGCACGGTACAAACCGGTGACCAGCACCCGGATATTTTCGTTTTGAGATTTCAGGATCTGCTTCACCTGCACCACGGTGCCGATGGAATGCAGACCGCTGAGCTTAGGGTCCTCATCCAGAATATTCTTCTGGGGTGCCAGAAAAATGATCTGGTCCGTCTTCATGGCGGCTTCCAGCGCCAGGGCAGACTTGACCCGTCCGATGTCAAAATGAACGGTCTGCTCCGGGAATACGGTCATTCCCCGCAGGGCCATAACGGGCATTCTTCCCGTTACACGGATCTCGCTCATAGGATCTCCTCCTATCTTGAAAAATACGCAAGGAAGGGAGTAGTCCACTACCCCCTTCCGAAATGTTGCTTCTTATTTTGCGCCGGCCTTCTGCCGGGGCTTGGAAGGATCGCGGATGATGATGGGTTCCGCCCCATCGATGGACTCCGCGGTAATGATGACCTTCTTGATAGACAGGTCCGAAGGGATCATAAACATGATCCCGGTCATGCACTGTTCCATCACCGCCCGAAGGCCCCGGGCGCCGATCTGACGGTCGATGGCCTTCTGGGCCACGGCTTCCAGGGCACCCTGCTCGATCTCCAGCTCCACATTGTCAAGCTGCAGCAGCTTCTGATACTGCCGCACCAGGGCGTTCTTGGGCTCCACCAGGATCCGAACCAGATCTTCCTTCTTCAGGTCCCGCAGGCTGGTGATCACGGGCATTCTGCCCACCAGCTCGGGGATGATGCCGAATTTCAGCAGATCGTGGGGCTCCACCATAGACAGCAGCTTGCCCACATCCCGCTTCTTTTTGCTCTGGACCGGGGCGTCAAAGCCGATGGCACTGCGGTCCGTACGGGCTTCAATGATCTTGTCCAGACCGTCAAAGGCACCGCCGCAAATAAACAGGATGTTGGTGGTGTCCACCTGGATCATCTCCTGCTGAGGGTGCTTCCGACCACCCTGGGGCGGAACGCTGGCTACGGTGCCTTCCAGGATCTTCAGCAGCGCCTGCTGGACACCTTCGCCGGAAACGTCCCGGGTAATGGAGGTATTCTCGCTCTTGCGGGCGATTTTATCCATCTCATCGATGTAGATGATGCCGTGCTCTGCCAGGTCCACGTCGAAATCCGCCGCCTGCAGCAGCCGCAGCAGGATATTCTCCACGTCGTCACCCACATAGCCGGCCTCAGTCAGGGTAGTGGCATCGGCAATGGCAAAGGGCACATTCAAAATCTTAGCCAGGGTCTGGGCAAAGAGGGTCTTGCCGGAGCCGGTGGGGCCAATCAGCAGAATGTTGCTCTTGGACAGCTCCACATCGGAATCATCCGCCAGATAGATGCGCTTGTAATGGTTGTACACAGCCACACTGAGGGCGATTTTCGCGTCCTCCTGGCCGATGATGTAGCCATCCATGTAGGTCTTGATCTCCATGGGAGTGGGCAGACGCTCCGGAGTCCGGAGCTTGCCGCGGTGATCCACCTGGATCTCCTCCCGCAGAAGATCGGTGCAGGCCTGAACGCAGTCGCTGCAGATGCAGACACCGGGACCGGCGATCAGCCGCTCCGCCTGGGACTCGCGCTTGCCGCAGAAGGAGCAGCGCATCTGCTGCTCTTCTCTTCTTGCCATAAAAGCGTTACCGCCTTTCCGTGAATTAGTGATGCTCCAGGACCCGGTCGATCAGGCCGAATTCCAGGGCCTCCTGGGCGGTCATGAAGTTGTCCCGCTCGCAGGCGGCGGTGACCTCCTCCACGCTCTTGCCGGTGTTTTCCGCCATAATGGCGTTCATCCGGGCTTTGATGGTTTCCAGCCGCTTCAGGTGGATGGCCATGTCGGTGATCTGACCCTGGGTGCCCGCGCTGGGCTGGTGGATCATGATCTCCGCGTTGGGCAGAGCCATGCGCTTGCCCTTGGTACCCGCGCTGAGCAGGAAAGCGCCCATAGAGGCAGCCAGGCCCACGCAGATGGTGGCTACATCGCACTTGATATACTGCATGGTATCATAAATGGCCATGCCGGCAGTGACGCTGCCGCCGGGGCTGTTGATATAGAACTGGATATCCTTGTCCGGATCCTGGGCTTCCAGATACAGAAGCTGGGCAACCACCAGGGACGCGGTGGTGTCATTGACATCCTCGGACAGGAAAATGATGCGGTCATTCAGCAGACGGGAGAAAATATCATAGCTGCGCTCGCCGCGGCTGGTCTGCTCAACAACATAGGGAATTAAACTCATGGTGATGTCTCCTTTCAGGGTGTTCGAAACATTCTAACCATTTGGGAGGAAGCTTATTCCTCCCGGCAATTACTCGGCCTTGGGCTCCACGGCAACGGCGGAGTCCACGATCAGCTTCACAGCCTTACGGGTCTCCAGGGAATCCTTGATCTCGGCCTCGGGGATCATGGTCTTGATCTTCTCCAGCTCCAGCTCATGCTTGGCAGCCAGCTCGGCGTACTCGGCATCGATCTCCTCGGCGGAAGCGGTCAGGTTCTCAACCTCCACGATCTTGGTCAGGATCACGTTGGTCTTAGCCTGCTTCTCAGCGGCGGGACGGAAGGCCTTGCGCATGGTGCTGATGTCGCCGCCCATCATCTGAGCGTACTGCTCCATGGAGTAGCCGCTCATCTCAAGCTGGTAAGCGAAGCGCTCCATCTGGGAATCCAGCTCGGTCTCGATCATGGCACCGGGCAGCTCCACGGAGGTGTTCTCCAGGACCTTGTCCATGCAGGCCTGCTCGAAGGCAGAGTCCGCCTGCTTCTGGGCATTCTCCAGAGCCTTGGCACGGATGTCGGCCTTCAGCTCCTCCAGGGTATCAAACTCGGACACGTCCTTGGCCAGCTCATCGTCCAGAGCGGGGACCACAGTAACGGTCAGCTTGTTCAGCTTCACATGGAAGACCACAGCCTTGCCGGCCAGGCCCTCGTGATAGTTCTCGGGGAAGGTGATGTCGATGTCCTTCTCCTCGCCGGCATTCATGCCAACGATCTGCTCCTCAAAGCCGGGAACGAACTGGCCGGAGCCCAGCTTCAGGTCGAAGTTGTCGCCCTTGCCGCCGTCGAAGGGCTCGCCGTTCAGGAAGCCTTCAAAGTCGATGTTGGCGGTATCGCCCATCTCAGCGGCCCGCTCCACGTTCTCGATGGAAGCCACATTCTGAGCCATACGGTTCAGCTCAGCCTCGACCTGCTCGTCGGACACGGAAACAGCGTTCTTCACGACCTCCAGGCCCTTGTACTGGCCCAGAGTAACCTCGGGATAGACCTCGATGGTCAGGGTGATGGTGACGGAACCGTCCTCGTGGATGTCCATATCGGTCAGGCTGGGACGGCCCACAGCCTTCACATCCTGCTGGATGATGGCAACGTCGTAAACCTGGGGGAAAATCTCTTCCAGGCCGTCATCAAAGAAAACATGGGCGCCGTACATGGCCTCGATCATTCTGCGGGGAGCCTTGCCCTTGCGGAAGCCGGGGATCATGATGTTCTTGCGCTGCTTCAGGTAAGCCTTCTGGACACCGGACTCCATCAGGTCCTTGTCGATCTCGACAACGATGGTAGCCACATTGGCGTTCTTTTCGATGCTCTTCACATTCATGTTAATGTTCCTCCTAAATATGAGACCGCGGGGCGGTCATTCAATATACATTTTTTGCATCCGATCTATTCTAGCAGAGAATGACCGGTTTGTCCACTGTTTTCTCAAAAAAACTTTATAAAATAACCGTGAACGGGCGGAAATTCAGCTTATCCGCGGATACCAGGCGGAATTCCACCCCATCCCACAGACCTTCCATGGCCAGACCGTGGCTGGGTCCGTGGAGGTGTCCATAGAAACAGCGGCGCACTTCGTACCGTTCCAGCAGGTCCAGGATATCCCGGCATTCATAGCCCTTGTACCGGGGCGGATAGTGCAAAAACACATATTTTTGCCTCTCCCCTGCCGCCTTCAGGGATGTTTCCAGCCGCTGAAGCTCCCGGCGGAAGACCTTGCCGTCGTGGTCCGAGCTTCGCTCCTCCTCAAAGAACCAGCCCCGGGTGCCGCAGATGGCAATATCGCCGTATTCGTAGCAGTTGTTGTTCAGGATGTGCATATCCCGAAAACCGTTGGTGTCACAAAATTTATTGAATTTCGCCGCGGTGCTCCACCAGTAATCATGGTTGCCCTTGAGGATGATCTTCCGTCCGGGGATCTCGTTGATAAAGGAAAAATCCGCCCTGGCTTCCTCCAGTCCCAAAGCCCAGCTCAGGTCCCCCAGCAGCACCGTGGTGTCCTCCGGACCGATGACGGAAAGCCCCTGACGGAGCTTATCCATATACCCTACCCAGGCACCGCCGAATACATCCATAGGTTTCGGCGCCCCCAGGCAAAGGTGCAGATCTCCAATCGCGTACAGTGCCATAGGTCACCTCAGGTCAGGTTCAGCCGGTCCTTCAGGTCCTCCCCGGAAATGCCCAGGGATTTGCAGACCGTCGGAGCGAACCGGATGGGAGAGCGCTCGGACAGGACGATTGCGGTTCGGTTCTCCGCGTAGCGGGTCCGGTAATCCTGCAGGCCGCAGTAGGCCAGAGCGCTGTAGGGATCCATGATATAGGCGCTGGTGTGATACACACTGCGGATGATCTGCTCCATCCGGTCATCGCTGACCACTCCGGCATACATACCCCGCCGCAGGGAATCCAGCATGGTGGGCAGAGGACGGTAATCCCGTCCCGAGTCCATGGCTTCCAGGAACCGCTCTGTCTCCCGGGATCCCAGGGTGCCATAAATCAGCCGTTCCAGATTGGACGGCACGGCCACATCACCCTCCGGTGTGGCCGTATGCACGGCCCTGGAATCCGTATGGAGCTCTCCGTGATGGAGGAAGTCCCAGAGCCCGCCGTTGTCGTTGCAGCCGCAGATGATATTGCCGATGGGCAGACCCATTTCCCGGGCATACCACACCGCCATGGGCAGGCTGAAATCCCCTGAGGGAACCGCCATATCCACGGGATGATCCGGGTCCACGCTGTTGATTTTCGCCAGTTCTCCGAACAGGCCGAACAGCACGGCAACGCGAACGCCGATCCAGGCCCAGTTGGTGGGCTGTTCCAGGGTATGATCCAGGCCCCGGATCCGGTTGGTCAGATTCCGGACGATGCGGACAAAATCCAGATCCGGGTTATGCCAGGTTTCCGCAAACAGGATCCGGTGGCTCATGGCCACCAGCCGGGTGGGATACCGGCCGATGCAGAAATCCACATCCCAGCCGTCCATCCGGGCGGAAAACAGCAGATTCAAAATGTCGGCCACATTCTGACCGAAGGACTTGTCCTTCAGGGCGCAAATGGCATCCCGGTCCACACGGGGCATCTGGAAGGGCACAAAGAACCCGCCGTCTGCGCCCCGGTCCTCGTTCAATGTGCGGTAGGCTGTATAAACATCATGCTTGTTCCGGGTGGTTATGTACAGCACTTACGCATCACTCCAATCGCGTTATTCCAGGTAATATCCAGCAGGGTCTTCTCGTCCAGACCCCGTTCCAGAAGTCTCTTAAACAGGGCCGGATAGCTCTGAACGCCGTCAAAGCCCTTGGGAAGCTCGTCACAGCCGTCCAGATCGCCGCCCAGGGCAATGTGCTTGCCGCTGGGATCCAGCTCCATAAAATGCAGGAAATGGTCACAGGCCGTATCCAGGTCCGGCTCCCGGCCCACAAAGGGGGCGCACTGGTTGAAACCGGCCACACCGCCGGTGCGGCAGATCTCCCGGAACATTTCATCCGTCAGGTTCCGGCTGACACCGCAGACCGCCCGGCTGTTGGAATGGGTTGCCACAACGGGGGCCTGGGTCACATCCATAATATCCCAGAAAGCCTCATCACTGATGTGGCTCACATCAATGATAAAGCCCAGCCGCTGGGCTTCCTTCACGAATTCCCGGCCCAGGTCCGTCAGTCCTCCGCCGGTCTTATGGGAACCCGCCAACACGTTTTTCTCGTTCCAGCCCAGGGAAGTGATCCGGAACCCCTTCTGATACAGCGCTTCCAGTCTGGCCGGATCAAAACCGAAGCCGGAAGCGCCTTCAATGGTTAATATGGCAGACATTTTCCCGGCGATACGATTCGCCTCTATCTGGTCCGCGGACCGGGCCCAGGCAATCAGATCATTATTGATCTCAATTTCCCGGGAAATGGCCTCGTATTCCATTTGGAACACGGATTCCGCAGTGCCCATGCCCCAATCCGCCATCATGGGCGTGGTGAAGCAGGCGAAGCACTGGGCGTAGCCCCCCAGGGTGGCGGCCCGTTCCAGGTCGTTATGTAAGTTGTTTCTGCGCAGGCCGGCAGGGCGGGTCTTTCCGTCCCCCAACAGGGCCAGGGCCGTATCACAGTGCAGATCAAAAACAGGAAAATTCATTGAAAGGCATCCTCCAAATGGGTAATTTCCGGCTGAACCGTGTTCACCCCCTGAGGGGCGTAGACCTCGATCACGTCAAACCGGGGCTGAAGTGCAGTTGGATTCTGGGCCAGATACATGGATGCGGTGATCCGGATCCGGTCCTGCTTCCGGCGGTCCACATATTCCAGGGCACCGGCATACCGGGCATCCTTGCGAAGCTTGACCTCCACGAAGACCAGGTGCTTCCGGTCCCTGGCGATCAGATCGATCTCCCCGAACCGGCACCGGTAGCCGGAGGCCACAAGCTGATAGCGTTTTTTGCGGAGGTACTCCGCCGCCAAGGCTTCTCCCCAGGCACCGGCAAGATTATTTCTGCCCATAAAATTTCTTCAGGAAGGTCATCCGGTGGATGGGACTGGGCCCATGCTCCGTCAGGGCGACGTAATGGGCCTTTGTGCCGTAGCCCTTGTGGATTTCAAATGCGTACTGGGGATATTTTTCCGCCATTTCCAGCATCATATCGTCCCTTGTGACCTTTGCCAGGATGGACGCCGCGGCAATGCTGGCGCTGCGGCTGTCACCCTTGACCACCGTCTCCACAGGGATGCCAAAATCCTTTTCCCGGTTTCCGTCGATGAGCGCCAGCTCCGGTTTCACCGTCAGGGCGTTGATGGCCCGTTCCATAGCCAGGAAGGTGGCCTGGAGAATATTGATTTCGTCAATTTCTTCGTGGGTAGCAATGCCGATGCCGTAAGCCACAGCCTGCTCCTGAATCACCGGGAACAGCTCCCGGCGGCGCTTATCGGACAGCTTCTTGCTGTCGTTCAGACCGGGAATCTCCGCATGGGGCGGCAGGATCACCGCCGCAGCCACCACAGGCCCCGCCAGGGGTCCCCTGCCCGCTTCATCCACACCGCAGATGCGCTTTACGCCCTTTTCAAAATGGAGATCCTCGATCTCCCACATATTCACTTCACTCATTCCGAAACCTCCGGTTCCTCCAGCGTAAACCGGCCCAGCTTGCCGCCCCGGTATTCATCCAGCAGCACCTTGGCCATGCGTTCCGTATTGATTTCTCCCCGGGCCATCAGGAAGCCCCGGTTCCGGCCCGCCTGGATCAGAAGGTCGTAGCCCAGGAAGCCTGTATTCTCCTCCGGCTCCGTAATGCCGTAACGTTCCCGGATGGCATCGGGATAGCGCTGCCACAGCAGCGCCATGAGCCGGGATGCCAGATCCTCCAGGTCGATGACATTTTCCTTTACAGCCCCGGTATAAGCCAGCATCAATCCCACATTGGGGTCCTCGAATTTGGGCCACAGGATACCGGGGGTATCCAGAAGCAGCAGACCGTTGTCCACGGTGACCCACTGCTTGCCCCGGGTGACACCGGGACGGTTTTCCGCCTTGGCGCCCTTCCGGCCGGAGATCTGGTTAATGAGAGTGGATTTTCCCACGTTGGGAATGCCCACCACCATGACCCGCAGGGCCTTGGTCATGCCCCTGGCCGCGTTGCGGGCAACCTTTTCCGCCAGAAGTTCCCGGACAGCGGGCTGGAAATCGGCAATGCCCCGGCGGGATTTGCAATCCGTAGCCACAGCGGCCATGCCCTTGCTGCGAAAATACTGCATCCACCGTTTGGTGGCGGCAGGGTCCGCCAGGTCCATCCGGTTCAATATCACGATCCGGGGCTTGGTGCCGCAGATGGAATCGATATCCGGGTTCCGGCTGGAAATGGGGATCCGGGCATCCACGATCTCACACACCGCGTCCACCAGCTTCAGATCCGCTTCGATCTGCCGCCGGGTCTTGGTCATGTGGCCAGGATACCACTGAATATTCATTTTCTCCTGGTCCATCATTCGATCACTCCGATCCGGCCGAATTCCAGGCCGTCGTATTCATCCTTGCCAGGGAAAATCAGCAGCAGGGCTTTACCGACCACCTGCCGCCGGTCGATGAGTCCGATCTCCGGATTGCGGCTGTCCTTGGATTTGGCCCGGTTGTCGCCCAGCACAAACAGGCAGCCCTCGTCCACGGTCAAGGGGAAAGAAACACCTTCATAAGTGGTGGTTTTGGAGAAAATATAGTCCTCCTCCAGCGCGACCCCGTCCACATAGACGATGCCCTGCCTGAAATCGATGTCCACAACCTGGCCTTCCGTGGCGATGACCCGCTTGACGATGGGCTTGCCGTCGTCATAGGTCTCCTTGCTGGCTACGATAATGTCACCGGGCTGGGCTTCCGTGTAGAATACATTGCTCAAAAGCAGCAGATAATCGCCGTTGACCAAGGTATCATACATGGAAGAACCGGACACCACCACGATCCGGAAGCACAGCAAAAAAACAAGAACGATACCGGCCATCAAAAATACCAGATCGTGCAGATACATCACAATACTTTTCTGAGGGCTGATGGGCTTCTCCTTCTGCTTGGGCACGATGATGCGTTCCTCGGATTGAACATTCGTCTGACCGGATTCTGAAGCCTGGGCTGCCAAAACCGTTTCCTCGGAAGCAGCGGGCATATCGATCAGCCGCATAATTTCATCCAGGTCCACCGCTTCGCCCTGGGTCAATTCTTCATTGTCCACTTACGTCACTCCTATACAGGGAAATAATATACCAGCGTCATTATACACGAAACAGGCAAATAAAAAAAGAGGGCAAGCCCTCTTTTTTTACGGTTTTTTTGATTAGACTCTTTCCTTGACCTTCGCGGCCTTGCCGAAACGGTTGCGCAGGTAGTACAGCTTCGCGCGGCGAACCTTACCCTTGCGGACGGTCTCGATCATAGCGACGTTGGGGGAATGCAGGGGGAAGACCTTCTCGCAGCCCACGCCGTAGGAAATACGACGGACGGTGATGGTCTCGCCGATGCCGCCGCCCTTGCGGGCAATGATGGTGCCTTCAAACACCTGGATACGCTCGCGGGAGCCTTCCTTGATGCGAACGTGGACACGAACGGTGTCGCCGACCTTTGCTTCGGGCAGGGACTCCTTCATGTACTGGCTTGCCAGAGCCTTAACTAAATCCATATCTTTGTCCTCCTTAATATTGGGCGTTCATACGGTGTAGCGTCCGGCGATATGGTTCCCGGCACCGCAGAGGACTCACCTTGATTTCAGACCGATATATATTAGCACAGTTATTTCCAAAAATCAAGAGGAAATTTCACAAAAATTCAAACTTTTTTTGGATTTTCCGCCGGGGATTTCCATGAAATTACCGAATGGGCCGAAGCGGGACCGTTTCCAGCAATTCCATGCCCAGCGCCCGGACCATAGCCATAGCGTTTTCTTCAGACCGGGTATCAGCCAGGGCTTTGCTGTCATGGGTGTCACAGCCAAGAACCGCCTGACACCCCTCCTCCGCGGCAATCTCCCAGAAGATCCGGTTGGGATAATGCTTTCCCTTTTCCATGCCCAGCAGATTGATCTCCAGGGGGATGCCGCAGGAGCGGGCTTCCCGGCACAGCCGCCGGATCTGCTCCTGATACAGCCCTCTGTCCCCGGTGAAGTTGAAAATATCCGGATGGGCAAAATAAGTGTAAAGCCCCGTCTGCATGGCATCCATGGTCTGGCGGCAGTATTTTGTCAGAAGCTCCGGATTTCCGGTGGGCATACTGGAGCCGTGGGCACCCATTTCATTGTCCAGGAAATGCTGTCCCAGGATCAGATACTCCACAGGGTGATCCTTCAAAAGCGCCACCAGCTCCGGAAAAGAGCCGGGATAATACTCCGCTTCCAGGCCGATGTGGATCTCCAACGAATCCCGGTACCGCTGCTTCAGGTCCCATATTGTGGCAGTATAGTCTCCCAGTTCCCCGGTCTTCATCCGGAACCAGGAATAATAATACCAGGGAAAGGGGTACGGCGTATGGTCCGAGAAGCCGAAGATCTTCAGACCCCGGGCAATCGCCGCCTGAACATAGTCCTCTTCCCTGCCGACGGCGTGGTTGCACCGCCAGGTGTGGGCATGGTAATTGGCAATCATAGGATCACACGATGCCATCCCGGACAGGCGCCAGCAGGACCTTGCCGGTGCCCCGGTACACATTCACCAGGCCCTCGCCGGATGCCGCGGAGCCGATGAGGCTCTTGCCGGAGCGTTCCACGGTGAAGCTGAGGCTGCCGCTCCAGGCGATGGCCATATTGCCGTCCACCTTCAGCACATCGTTGTTCAGGGTGATCTCAATCAGCTCTTCCCGGGGGCAGGCGGATTCCAGGCACAGAATGCCCTTGCCGCTGATGCCCAGGTTGAACAGGCCTTCCCCGCCGGCCACAGCAGAGGAGAAATTGGACCGGGCCACCGCCTTGTGAGTCAGGGTGGATTCGCAGGCCAGGAACAAGCCGTCATCCAGCACGATGGAGCCGTTCCAGTCTGCCACGTCCAGCAGCAGGATGTGCTTGTAGGTAGGCTCCAGCACCAGGGTGCCGCTGCCGGTATACTCGGGCTTAATGGCGGATTCGCCGGTTACACTGCCCCGCAGAGCCTTACCGAAGAAATCACCGACACCCTTGACACCGGTGGTGGCGTTGACATCACCGGCGGACCACTGCATAGCCCCGGCCTGAACTGTTACGGGAGCCTTGGACAGGTCAATGACCACCTGGCGCTTACGCACATTCATAGCGTTGCAGTAGTAGGCCAGAGCAGCGTTGCTGGGCGTAACACTCAGATCCCGCTGATATTCCACAACGGAAAATCCACCTTTGGAATCGATGATCTTCACATCATCGTTGTCGAAAAAGTTCTTGATCTGATACATTCGTTTACTCCTTTCCGGTGTGGCTGCCCTTCATCAGCTTCCGGAAGAAGACGAAGAAGGTAGCGGTTGTAACGACAGCGGCCAGAATATCCGATACGGGCTCGGCCACAAATACGGCAAAAACCTTGTCCTCCATAAACAGAGGCAGAATGAAAATCAGAGGGATCAGCAAAATCAGCTTCCGCAGGCAGGCCAGCAGCAGACTGACCTTCGCCTGCCCCAGGGCCATAAAAGCCTGCTGGCAGCTAATCTGGAAGCCCACGGAGAACACGCCTGCCAGGAAGATCCGCAGAGCCCAGGCGGTATAGTCCACCAGTGCCGTATCATTGGTAAATATCCCGGCGAACACATTGGGGAAGATCATCAGCAGCAGCCAGAACGCGGTGGTATAGGCAACGCAGATCCCGAACTGGCAGAAGAAGGCTTCCTTCACCCGGTCCAGCTTCCCCGCGCCGTAATTGTAGCTGATCAGGGGCTGACCACCCTGGCACACGCCGGACAGGGGCATGGTCACAAGCTGGTTGATGGAGGTCAGCACCGTCATGGCACCCACCGCCAGATCACCGCCGAACCGCTGCAGGCTGGAAGTGAAACTGATGGACAGGATACTTTCCGTGGAGACCATTACAAAAGAGGAAATGCCCAGGGCCAAGCAGGGCAGGATTACCTTAGGATCCAGAGGCATATTGGAAAGCTTCAGCTTCAAAATGGTCTTTTTGCCCGTGAGGAAAGTCAGGATCCAGACCGCGCTGACCGTCTGACTCAGGACTGTTGCCAAAGCCGCGCCTTCTACACCCATGCCAAACACAAAAATAAAAATCGGGTCCAGGACGATGTTGATTCCGGCGCCGATAACGGTGGTCAGCATACTGAATTTGGCAAAGCCCTGGGTGGTGATAAAGGTATTCATGCCCATGACGATCAGTACGAACACACTGCCCAGAATATAAATGCGCCCGTAGGCCACAGAATAGGGCAGCGTGGCGTCACTGGCGCCAAAAAGCCGCAGCAGCGTGGGTGCGGCAAACCAGAACACCGCAGTCAGGACCACGGAAAGCCCCAGCAGGACCGTGAAGCAATTGGCCATAATCTTTTCCGCTCCATCCCTGTCTCCCTTGCCCATGGCAATGGCAGCCCGGGGCGCGCCGCCGGCACCGGCCAGCATGGCAAAGGCCGTGATCAGCATGAGGATCGGAGTGAACAAGCCTACGCCGGTCAGAGCCGTGCCGCCGATCTCCGGAATATGACCGATATAGATCCGGTCCACCACATTGTACAGCAGGTTCACTACCTGACCGCAGATGGCAGGCACCGCCATCTGGACCATAAGCTTTTTCACGCTGCCGCTGCCCATATCCTGTTTATTTCCCTGTGCCATAAAATTCCTTCCTTATATTTTTTTAATTATTATAGCACGGTTACAGAAGAATTGAAAGAGGTTATTTTTATGAAAAGAACCGGACAGCTTTGTGCCGTCCGGTCCCCTGTTGCCGAATTACAGATTCAGAAAATCCTTCCGATACTTGACACCGAAGAATTCCGCCAGCTCCACCATCTCTTCGTCCTTGATGGTGTTGACTCTGGGCAGGTGGGCGGTCAGCATATAGATCTGAGCCGCCTTCTCCACGGTTTCGATCAGACCGAAGGTCTCGTCCATGGTCTTGCCGGCACCGTAAATGCCGTGCATACCCCAGACCACAAGCCGGAATTCCTTCATCTTCTCAGCGGTAGCCTCGCCAATGGAATTGGTGCCGCAGAGCATCCAGGGCAGGACGCCCACGCCATCGGGGAACACCACGATGCACTCGGTGCACATCTCCCACAGGGTATGGGTGAACTTCTTCTCGTCCAGCTCATGGACATAGTTCATGGCCAGGGTGTAGGTGGGATGGCAGTGCATGACCACCCGGTTCTCAGGATCCACGCTGAGTCTTGCCATGTGGCTCATCAGGTGGGCGGGGAATTCGGAAGTAAATCTGCCTCCGTCCTTATAGCCCCACAGAAGCTCCGCGGTCTTGCCGTCGGCGGCGATGCGGACGATACCCAGGTTGGTTTCCGGATCATCGTTGACGTTCTTGAAATATTTGCCGGTGCCGGTGACGATGAAGATCTTGCCGATGATGGAAGCGGCATCGAAGCCCAGGGGAATGGTACGGATCACGCTGTTCAGGTCCAGGTACTCCCCTACCTCATTTTCATCCAGCATATAGCTGATGTTGCCGCCGTTGCGCTCGTCCCAGCCCAGGCGGTACATATTGGCGGTGGTTTTCCGCATTTCCTCCACGAAGGGAGCAGTAAGAATATTCTTCATGATATACCTCTTTTGGATGCCGGGCGGCAAACCGCCCGGCGGAATTGGTTACATAAGCTGACGGATCAGAGTCTTCATATCCTCAACGGAGGCTTCCTTGGGGTTGCCGGGGGCGCAGGCATCGGCATAGGCGGACTGAGCCAGGAATTCCAGGTCCTCTTCCTTGATGGCGGGCAGCTTGGTGGGGATGCCCACATCCACGCTGAGCTGACGGACGGCATCCACAGCGGCCTTGCGGTAAGCAGCCTGATCCATGCCGGTGGTATCCACACCCATGGCTTCAGCAATGGCCTTATACTTTTCGCCGGTGACATCCGCGTTGAACTCCATAACGATGGGCAGCATCATAGCGCAGGCCACACCGTGGGGGGTATCGTACACGGCACCCAGGGTATGGGCAATGGAGTGGGCGATGCCCAGGCCAACATTGGAGAAGGCCATGCCGGTGACGAACTGGCCCAGAGCCATGCCCTCGCGGCCGGCGGGCTCGTTGTTCACGGCACCCCGGAGACTCTTGGCGATGAGGCGGATTGCTTCCAGGTTCAGGCAGTCGGGCAGATCCCAGGCAGCCTTGGTGGTGTAGCCCTCGATGGCATGGGTCATGGCATCCATACCGGTGGAGGCGGTCAGGCCCTTGGGCATGGTGGCCATCATATCGGGATCGACAATGGCGATGTCGGGAATGTCGTTGACATCCACGCAGACGAACTTCCGCTTCCGCTCCACATCGGTGATGACATAGTTGATGGTGGCCTCCGCGGCGGTGCCGGCGGTGGTGGGAACGGCGATGGTATAGACAGTGCGGTTTTTGGTGGGGGCAACGCCTTCCAGAGAACGGACATCCTCGAACTCGGGGTTGTTGATGATGATGCCGATGGCCTTGCCGGTATCCATGGAGGAACCGCCGCCCACAGTGATCATATAGTCAGCACCGGAGGCCTTGTAAGCGGCAACACCGGACTGGACATTTTCAATGGTGGGGTTGGGCTTGATGTCGGAATAGACCTCATAGGCCATGCCATTGGCATCCAGAATGTCGGTGACCTTCTTGGTGACACCGAACTTCACCAGATCGGGGTCGGTGGCGATAAAGGCCTTCTTGAAGCCCTTGGCGGCCACAAGACCGGGGATCTCCTGGATAGCACCCTTGCCGTGGTAAGAAATAGCGTTGGACACAAAACGGTTTGCCATAATGTTTTCCTCCTGTATATAATATTTTAATTAATGACGCTTGGAGAGGACTTCCTGCTCATACTTCTCGATCTCAGGGAACCAGGCACCGTCCACAGGCTTGCCGCAGACACGGCAGTATTCATCCCAAATCTCGCCGAAGGGCATGGTCTTCTGCTCCTCCAGCATGACCATGAGCTTGGTCCAGTTGCCTTCGTCCTGGAGCTTCTTCAACTCGGCGTTGGGCTCCAGCAGGGCGAACAGCAGGGCCTTCTGCAGGTTCCGGAAGCCGGTGACCCAGGCGGAGATCCGATTGATGGAAGCGTCGAAATAGTCCAGAGCGATGAAGACCTTATCCAGGCCGTCACAGCGGACGATCTCCTTGCACAGCTCCTTTGTCTCGTCATCAAACAGGACCACATGGTCGGAGTCCCAGCGGACGCCCCGGGTCACATGGAGGGCCATCTTCTTGTCATAGGCCAGAATTGCGGAAATTTTGTCGGAAACCACTTCCGTGGGGTGATAATGACCGTTGTCCATAAGGCTGATGCAGTCAGGACGGGAAGCGGCATACTTCAGGCACCACTCAGCGGAGCCCACAGTGTAGCTTTCCACACCGATGCCGAAGACCTTGCTCTCTGCGCAGGGATAAACCATCTCCGGATCAAAGGGTTCGGAGAGGATCTCGTCAAAGGACTGCTTGTAGCGCAGACGGGGTCCGATCCGGTCCGCGGGCACATTCTTGAAGCCGTCACCGGTCCAGATGTTCATGACGCAGGGCTGGCCCAGTTCTTCCGCCAGGTACTGGGAGATCCGAACGGAAGCCTTGCCGTGCTCCACCCAGAATTTCCGGGTCTGCTCATTGGGGCTGGACAGAGTCAGGGGGTCGCAGTTGGGATGGGAGAAGAAGGTGGGATTGAAATCACAGCCCAGGCCCCGCTCCTTGCAGAAATCCACCCACTTTTGGAAGTGCTTGGGCTCCAGCTTGTCCCGGTCTACCCAGGGATTCTCTTCGTCAAAGATGGCGTAGCTGGCGTGGAGGTTCATCTTCACCTGACCGGGCACCAGACGGATGACCTGATCGATATCCGCCATCAGCTCTTCAGGTGTCCGGGCACGGCCGGGATAATTGCCGGTGGTCTGAATGCCGCCGGTCAGGGGCTTATTGGGGTCCGTGTCGAAGCCCCGCACATCGTCACCCTGCCAGCAATGCAGGGCTACGGGGACAGTCTTCAGCCGGGCGATGGCAGCGTCGGTGTCCACCCCCAGGGATGCGTATCTTGCTTTTGCTTCTGCGTAGCTCATACTCTGATCTCCTTTATTTCAAAGCTGCGGCGGATCACGTCACGGGCCGCCTGCAAATTTTCGTACTCGCCGGAGCGAATCATCTGCACAATAAGGTTTCCGATGGCAGTTCCCTCCACAGGTCCGGCGTAAACCGGCAGGCCCGTGGCCATGGCGGTGCGCAGGTTCAGGTACATATCCTGGCAGCCGCCGCCAACGATGTTGATACTGGTATAGGTCTTCCCTGTCAGCTTCTGCAGCTTCCGGATGGCATCCCGGTAGCAAAGCGACAGGCTGGTGTACACGCACTGCATGATCTCCCCCACGGTCTGGGGCACCGGCTGGTTAGTCCGGGCACATTCTTCCCGGATGGCCTCGATCATAGAGTCCGGCGCCAGGAAGCAGTCCCGGTTCACATCCACCACACTGCGGAACCCTTCCTCCGCTCTGGCGGCGGCGATCAGATCCGGGAAGCTCCATTTCCGGCTGGCTTCCACCCGGTTCTGCTTGCCCTGAATGTAGGCCACGCCGTTGAGCTCCCGTCGAATGGACTGGATCATCCAAAGGCCCATGATATTCTTCAGATAGCGGTAGCGGTACCAGGCACCGCCCTCGTTGGTAAAATTCTGGGCAAGGCTTTCTTCGGAGGTAATGGGCTCCTGGTTCTCCACACCCAGCAGGCTCCAGGTGCCGCTGGACAGATACACCGCCTGATCATTCAGGGCAGGCACCGCCAGGAAGGCGGAGCCGGTATCATGGGTGGCCGGCAGCACCACCGTAGCATCAAAGCCCACCTGGGCGGCAATTTCCGGCAGGAAGCTTCCGACCGCAGCTCCGGGCATAGCAAGCTCTCCAAAGATATTTCGGGGCAGATTCAGCTTCTCCAAAAGCCCGTCATCCCAGGTCTTGGTCCGGGCATTGACCAGGCTGGTGGAGGTGGCGTTGGTATACTCATTGACCTTCTTGCCTGTCAGCAGGAAATTGAAATATTCCGGGATCATCAGGAAACGTTCCGCCTGATCCAGATGCTCCGGATGTTCCCGCTTGAGAGCGGCAAGCTGATAGATCGTGTTGAAGGGCTGATACTGGATACCGGTTTTGGCGTACAGTTCGTCGGCAGGGATCGTCTGATTGACGGTTTCCTTCATGCCCTCGGTACGGCTGTCCCGGTAGGCCACCGCGTCACCGATGACCCGGTCCTGCTTATCCAGCAGTACATAATCCACGGCCCAGGTGTCAATGCCCACAGTTTCCGGGATCTTTCTCAGCTCCGCGCAGGCCTTCAGACCCCCCAGAATCCCCTTCCAGAGATTCTCCATATCCCAACAGTCGTGCCCGTTTTGATGGACCTGAAGATTGTCGAAACGGAACACTTCTTCCAGCACCAGATTGCCATGCTCCACATGACCGAGAATATGCCGTCCGGAAGAAGCGCCAATGTCAATTGCCAAATAATACCGCAAATTCAGGACCTCCTTTCTGCATGGTATCAGTATACCATAGCAGGAAACGTAAATGGAGGTCCTTATTTTTGCAAAAAAGTGTCCTTTCTTGCACTGATCCCGACAACCGCTCCGTTTTCTGTTCCATACCCCGGATTTTCACCGCATCGTGACGGCGCCTGTCCTAAACGCAAATCTTTTGTACAGAATCAAAAGTTGGGATTGCGGATCAGGAAAATTCGTGGTATATTTTTACCAAAGCCTACACAAAAGGAGCATCCACTATGACTGTTAACGATTATCTTGCTTCCCTGGTCCGCTACGGTGTGAAAACGAACCTGATCGACCCCTGTGACAAAACTGTCATTACCAACGGCCTGCTTCAGGTCCTTGCCCTGGACAGCTATACCCCCGGGCGGGAAATAGACCTTCCTCTGGAAGATATCCTGGGCGGCCTGATCGATGACGCGGTGGCCCGGGGCGTATGCGCCGGGGATATCACCAGCCGGGATCTGTTCGACACCAGGCTCATGGGCGTTCTGACACCCATGCCCCGGGAAGTCCGTGCCAAATTTGCCGCCCTTTACGCCCAGTCCCCAAAAGCGGCCACGGACTGGTACTATCAGCTTTCCCAGGATACGGACTATATCCGCCGCTACCGCATCAAAAAGGATATGCGCTGGAAGACGGCTACGGAGTATGGCGACATTGACATCACCATCAACCTGAGCAAGCCGGAAAAGGACCCCAAAGCCATCGCCGCCGCGAAAAACGCTCCCCAGTCCGGTTACCCCAAATGCCAGCTCTGCGTGGAAAATGAAGGCTACGGGGGCCGGATGAACCACCCCGCCCGGCAGAATCACCGGATCATCCCCATCACCATCGCCGGCAGCGACTGGTGCCTGCAGTACAGCCCCTATGTCTACTACAATGAGCACTGCATTGCCTTCAACGCAAGCCATACCCCCATGGTCATTGATAAGGCAGCCTTTGCTAAGCTGCTGGACTTTGTGACCGTCTTCCCCCACTATTTCATCGGCAGCAACGCGGACCTTCCCATCGTGGGCGGCAGCATTCTCAGCCATGAGCATTTCCAGGGCGGCGGCTATACCTTCGCCATGGAGCGTTCCGGAATCGAAACGGACCTGGTATTCCGGGGTTTTGAGGATGTGACCGCCGGCATCGTTAAGTGGCCCATGAGTGTGATCCGTCTGAACGGTCCGGACAAGGACCGGCTGGCAGACCTGGCGGATAAGATCCTTACCGCCTGGCGGGCCTACACCGATGAAGCCGCCTTTATCTACGCGGAAACAGAAGGGGTTCCCCACAACACCATCACCCCCATTGCCCGCCGCCGGGGAGAGAACTATGAACTGGATTTGGTCCTGCGCAACAACATCACTACGCAGGAGCATCCCCTGGGTGTGTACCACCCCCACGCGGAGCTGCACCACATCAAAAAGGAAAATATCGGCCTTATCGAGGTTATGGGTCTGGCGGTGCTCCCCGCCCGGCTGAAGGGGGAGCTGGCAGACCTGGAGGATGCCATTCTGAACAACAAGCCCCTGACCGGCGCGCTGGAAAAACACGCTCCCTGGGTGACGGAGCTGCTGAAAAAGCACAGCTTCACTGCGGAAAACACAGCGCAAATCCTGAAGGAGGAAGTGGGTATTATCTTTGCCCAGGTGCTGGAACACGCGGGTGTCTACCGCCGTACCCCCGAGGGCAAGGCTGCCTTCCTGCGGTTCGTACATACCGTCAATGACAATTGACAGCACATAGAGCGGCGGAGAAATCCGCCGCTTTTCCAGTTTCTGGATATTTGTTGTCATTCTTAAGAAATTATTCACGGTTTTTTTACATTTGTCTTGTAACATTTCAGTATGTTTTTCCGTCTTATTAGATATACAGACTTCAGGACCCGCAGGGGTCCTCGAAAAATATACTGGAGGGATCAATATGAAAAAATGGACCACCCTGGCGCTTGCCGCCCTGACCGTATTGAGTCTCACCGGCTGCACCGCCCCGGACTGGATGACCGGAGAAACAAAGCCTGTGATTACCAAGGATCTGGGCTATCTGCCCGAATCCCTGTTCCGGCGGACCAATTCCCTGACTCTGTCCATTTCCTGCGGCAACAGCGCTATCGGCGGACCCTACCAGGTCTTTGAGATTCCGGAACATATGAAGCTGGGCACCTACACCGTCCTGGAAGAAGCCGAGCCGAGTAAATACGACCGGTGGCTCACCATAGAAGCCGGTGACGGAAGTACCCGGCTGACAGTCTACGACGGTTACCGGGATGTGCTTTGCCTGGAAAAGGATGACAAACTTTCCTGTTATCAGGATACCGACGGCACCACCTTTGAGAATCTGCGGCTGGATTTCGATGCCATAGAATATCAGCACAAAGGAAATCTCAGCTTCCGTTTTGACGGCACAGCCCCGGATCCCCTGCGGGAATTCGCGGGAACCGTCTATCCCGGTTTCCGTAAGAACCTGACGGAAGGAAGCCGTTTCCGCTATGACGACTACGACCTGGTCTACAGCCAGGTCCAGGAGCGGACGGATAACACCCTGGTAGGCGAGATCGGATATTACGCCATCACCGATGACCGGGCCCTTCCCGAAGGCAGCCAGCCCGGCACCGGCATATACAAGGGCTGGCATTTCATCTCCGAGACCGTGAAGCTGGAGCTTCGGGAGGACGGTGCCTGGCACCAGGTGGAGGAATTCGGCGTCACGGATCCGACAGATCCTACAAATCCCACGGATCCCTCAGATGCTCCAACCGAATAAGATCAGGACCTGACTTCCGTCAGGTCCTGTTTTCTTCCAATATTTCCAGCTCCCAGATATCATCCATGGAAATCCGGCTGCCATCCTCCGCCAGCAGCATCCGGCGGTACAGATCTACCTTCAAAATCCGGTGATTCTCCGTTACATAGGCACCGCCGTCCTTCCAGGGATCGGGACGGAAAAACGTGACCCGGATCCAGGGCCCGGTACCCAACCGCTCCATCAGGGCCCGGAAGCACCGGTCCAGCTCCGCCTTCCGGGTCTCCCCCGGTTCCAGCCGCCGGTCCGTCAGCCGTCCGGTTTCCTGAATGGCTTCTTCATAGCCCGTCAGCGCCGCAAAAGGGGAAAACTGGGCCGCCCGGTCCAGCATGGACATCCGGGCCCGGTTTTTCGGCTCCGGATGGGGCAGATAAAGCAGATCGTCGTATTTTCCGCTCATGCCTTGTGTCCTCCGATCTGGGCATTCCGATTCCGGGTGGTCGCGCCCTCCATATAGTTCATGCCTTTCAATATGGCGTTTTTTCCAAATTTCTTCCGGATCTGCAGCATAGCCTTTTGGCGGCGCTTTTCCCGTTCCAGGGCTTCCTCCCCACTCTTATCCTCCGGCTCCGCGAACAGGTCAAGCTGTACCGCTTCGGGCACATGACCCGCCTCCTGTTCCCGAACCACATGGGCCGCGGTCAGGTTGATCCGGCGGACCAGCAGTTTTTCGTCGATGATCCGGTCATACAGAGCAAGCACGGCATCCATGATCAGCCGGGTGGAAGCGGTTTTTCGTCCCAGATTCGCCGTGCCGTGGGCATGCTTGGGAATTTTTCTTCCGTAATGGTCCGTGACCACGGTGCCGCTGTACTGCCGCCGCAGGACCGGATCCTCCAGATTGGCAATGTCATAGCCCACGGTCAGCACCATCTGGTCCGTGACCAAACCCTTGTCTACCAAGTCCAACGTCAGCAAATCCGTCATCTCCTGAACAATGAGCAGGGCTTTCTCCGCCGTATAGGCACAGTGCAGAACCTGACCCGAAGAAATAGAATTTGTGGTGGGCTTGTAGGCCTTGATCTCCCGGAGCGTGCAGGGCTCCCAACCCCAGGCATGGTCAATGAGCAACTCCGCGTTGACACCGAAAAGCTTATACAGCAGATTCTCATTGTAGAATTCGTTGGGATCCCCTATGGAACACCGGGCCACATCTCCCATGGTATCCATGCCGCATTTGGCGAGTCTGCGTACATACCCCGGTCCCACCCGCCAGAAATCCGTCAGGGGCTTGTGCTCCCACAGCGTTTTCCGGTAGGACAGCTCATCCAGTTGGGCGATCCGGACCCCGTACTGATCCGGCTGGGTTTTCTTCGCGACAATATCCATGGCAACCTTGCACAGGTAAAGGTTCGTGCCAATGCCCGCCGTGGCGGTGATCCCGGTGGTTTCCAGAACCTCATAAATCAGCTTCCGGGCAAATTCATAGGGTGTCAGGCCGTAGGTCTTCAGGTAGGGTGTAGCGTCGATGAACACCTCATCAATGGAGTAAACGTGGATATCCTCCGGCGCCACATAATTCAGATAAATCTGGTAGATCCGGGTGGAGCATTCCATATAGTGGGCCATCCTGGGCGGGGCAACGATAAAATCGATTTCCAGGGACGGGTCCGCCGCCAGAGCCTCCGCGTCCCAGGATTTTCCTTTGAATTCCCGGCCCGGGGCTTTGGCCCGGCGCAGAGCGTTGGCCTCCTTGACCTTCTGGATGGCTTCAAACAGCCGGGCACGGCCGGGGACCCCATAGGCCTTCAGGGACGGGGAAACCGCCAGGCAGATGGTTTTCTCCGTGCGGCTCATATCTGCCACCACCAGGTTGGTGGTCAACGGGTTCAGCTCCCGCTCGATGCACTCCTGGGACGCGTAAAAGGATTTCAGGTCGATGGCGATATAGCACTTCTCCCCTGCCATGGGTTCACCTCCGTTCATTCTCGCTCATTTGTTTTATTATATCACATCCCATCCGGATATGCAAGGGAAATCGCGGCACGAAAGCTTCGTGCCGCGAAAATTATTGTCCGTAATAGGCATTCTTGCCATGCTTACGCAGGTAGTGCTTATCCAGGAGCTCCTGCTGCATGGGTTCCTTGCCGGGGGTGATTGCCTCGGTGTGGAAGGCCATAAAGGCCAGTTCTTCCAGGACTACCGCATTGTGAACGGCATTGTGGGGATCCGTGCCCCAGGTGAAGGGACCGTGGGAGTGGACGAGAACAGCAGGAATATCATCAGCGGACTTTCCCTGGAAGGTCTCGATGATGACATTGCCGGTTTCTTTTTCATACTCGCCTTGGATTTCCTGGGCGGTCATCTTCCGGGTGCAGGGGATCTCGCCGTAGAAATAGTCACCATGGGTAGTGCCGTAGGCGGGAATGCCCCGGCCCGCCTGTGCCCAGGAGGTTGCCCACCGGGAATGGGTGTGGACAATGCCGCCGATGTTGGGGAAGGCATTGTATAACGCCACATGGGTTGCCGTATCGGAAGAAGGCTTCCACTTCCCTTCCACCTTTTCGCCGGTGGCAAGGGATACCACCACCATATCCTCAGGCTTCATGCTGTCATACTCCACACCGGAGGGCTTGATGACCATGAGCCCCTTCTCCCGGTCAACACCGGATACATTGCCCCAGGTAAAGGTTACCAGCCCATACTTCGGCAAGTCAAGGTTTGCTTTGCAAACCAGTTCTTTCAGTTCTTCCAACATTCTTTACACCTTCAGTTATTGCACGTCATTGCGAGGAGCGAAGCGACGTGGCAATCCCGTCAGGTTTCCGAAATATCCACGGGATTGCCACGCCAGTCTGCGGACTGGCTCGCAATGACGAATTGCCTTATTTTAGTTTCCAAGCGAGATCGTTCAGGAACAGTTCTTTCTCCAGAGCCTCCACGGTGGTGTCCTTGGTGATATGGACGAACTCGATGTCCATCATCTTGGCCCAGTCCTTCATCTGCTCTGCTGTCACGTCGTAGCTCAGAACCGTATGGTGGGCACCGCCGGCGGTGATCCAGCACTCCACACCGTCCGTCAGATTGGGCATGGCTTTCCACATGACTCTTGCCACGGGCAGGTTGGGCATGGGCAGAATCGGCTTCACACAGACAATATCCTGCACGATCAGGCGGAGTCTGCCGCCCATATCGATCAGAGACACAACGATAGCATCGCCTTCCTTGCCCTCGAACACCAGCCGGGCAGGATCCTTTTCGTTCATGCCGATGCCCAGATGATGGGTCTCGATCTTGGGCTTCACGGTGGGATCAGCCAAAGAGGGGCAGACCTCCAGCATGTGAGCACCCAAACTGTATTCCTGACCTTCGACAAGGTGGTAAGTGTAATCTTCCATGAATGCGGAAGCGCCGTTGCCGTTTTCGCCCATGGCCTTCATGATGGCGGTCATGGCGGAGACCTTCCAGTCGCCCTCACCGCCGTAGCCGTAGCCCTGGGCCATGAGGTGCTGGGATGCCAGACCGGGAAGCTGCTCCATGCCGTAGAGGTCCTGGAAGGTGTTGGAGAAGGCCTGGCAGCCGTTGGCATCCATCATCTTCTTCATGGCGATCTCTTCTCTTGCCTGATAACGGATTGCGGCAACATTAGGCGTATTGATCTCGTACTTGGATTCATAGACAGCCATCAGAGCGTCAATTTCATCCTCGGTGACGGCATTCATTTCCTTCACCAGATCGCCCACTGCCCAGGTGTTCACCTGCCAGCCCAGCTTAGTCTGAACCTCTACCTTGTCACCTTCGGTGACGGCCACTTCACGCATGTTATCGCCAAAGCGCATGACCTTCAGATTCCTGGAAACAGCCACGCCAACGGCGGACTTCATCCAGCTTCCGATGCGGTTCAGAACCTCGGGATTCTGCCAGTAGCCTGCGATGACCTTCCGGGGCATTCTCAGCCGGGCAGCGATGAAGCCATGCTCCCGGTCGCCATGGGCGGCCTGGTTCAGGTTCATGAAGTCCATGTCGATCTCGTCGTTGGGGATCTCCTTGTTGTACTGGGTAGCAAAGTGGCAGTAGGGCTTCTGCAGGTTTGCAAGGCCGTTGATCCACATCTTGGAGGGAGAGAAGGTATGGCACCAGGTGATGATACCGGCGCAGGAATCGTCGTAGTTTGCTTCCTTCACAATCTGTGTAATCTGTGCGTTGGACATGGCTGTGACCTTGTAGATCAAGGGATAAGGCAGGGATTCGCTCATCTTCTCGGCCATTTCAGCGGCCCGCTGGGCAACGGTCTTCAGGACTTCCTCACCGTACAGATCCTGAGAACCCACCACAAACCAGAAATTATACTTCATCGTTTTACCTCCTGTTTATAAATAAGTCCGAAAGAATTCACACTGCTCCCGGTTACATTGCTTCGCTTCGGGCAGATTCATGTTCACGTGGAACACATGGCCCAGCCGGGTCTGCCCGGACCCGGTCCACAGGGCGTATTTTGCCGGAACCCCGGCATTCACAAGCCGCTCATACATGGGCTTCGCCGCTTCCCGAAGGAAATCCTCCTCCGCTGTCATCACATAGGCCGGCGGAAACGCTTCCGTAATGGCACCCATCACATCCAGCCGGAGATCCTCCATTCTCTGCCCGGGTTCCAGATAATCCCGGACCACCGGGTCCATGGCAATGCCCTGCCGGGGCAGTATCTCATACAGTCCGCAGTTCAGCGCCACCGCCCGGAATTTCACCCGTCCGGGGCTGTGGAAGGAAAAGCGCTTTCCGAATTCCGGATTGGAATTCAGCGCCGCGTAATGGCAGGCAAGCTGGGCGCCCGCGGAATCGCCCACCAGGAACACCCGGTCCGGATCCAGCCCGTACTCAGAGGCGTGATCCAGAAGCCAGGCCATGACCCGTTCCGTGTCCTCCAACTGAGCCGGAAACCGGTGCTCCGGCGCCAGGCGGTAGTTAAAATTGATAACGGCAAACCCGTTTTCCGCCAGGTTCGCGGCATAGTATTGATACACTTCCTTGGTTCCGTAGACGAATGCACCGCCATGGATGCTGACGATCACAGGCAGAAGACCCTTTGCGTCTCGAGGTGTCACCAGGTCCAGCCGGTTCCATTTTCCCCCGGGACCGTAAGAAAGATCCTTGCGAACCAGTACGGTTTCCGGGATTTTCAGCTTCCGGTCCCGGTTCCAGTCACTGATGCCGAACAAAAGCCGTATATTCAAACTTCTCCATGACATAACGCCACCTCTCAAAGCACTTCCACCGCGGTTTTTTCCACCTGCAAAAGGGCCTTGTAGCGTTCGATGTAGGCATTGAAGCCATCCACATCTGCCTGGTCCGGGGCCAGGGTAGTACCCTGGGCATCGGCAAAAACATGGGCATTCAGGTATTCTTCCAGAGTCTCTCCTTCTGTCTTCTTTGCCATATAGGCCGCCAGCAGAGCCATGCCGTAGGGTCCGCCCTCGCCTGCTGTTTCCATGCAGGTAACGGGAGCGTTGCAGGCCGCGGCCATATATTTCTGACCCACAACGGGCGTCTTGAACAGGCCGCCGTGGCCTGTCAGGCTGTCGATAGCAACCTTCTCCTCTGCCAGAATGTCCATACCGATTTTCAGCGTGGACATGGTGGAATAAAGGCTTGCCCGGAAGAAATTGGCAAGAGTGAATTTAGAATCAGGACGGCGGACCACCATAGGGCGGCCCTCATCCAGATGGGTCACACCCTCGCCTGCCATGTAGTTGCAGACCAGGATGCCACCGCAGTTAGGATCACCCTCCAGGGATTTTTCGTACAGCTTGGTGTAGACCTCACCGTTGGAAGGTGCCGCGCCGAACAGCTCCGCTGTCTCCTTCAGAACAGAGACCCATGCATTGGAATCATTGGTGCAGTTGTTGCAGTGGACCATAGCGACAGGCTTACCCGTGGGGGTAGTCACAAGGTCAATTTCTTCGTAGACCTTCTGCAAGGGCCGTTCCAGCACCACCATGGAGAAGATGGACGTACCGGCGGATACATTGCCCGTTCTGGGGGCCACCGCATTGGTTGCGGTCATGCCCGTACCCGCGTCACCCTCGGCGGGAGCGAAGGGAATACCCACAGGGAGCAGATTGTCCAGAAGCGCCGCACCGGCTTCCGTCAGGGACCCGGCATTGTCTCCGGCGATCAGGACTCCAGGCAGAATGTCGATGAGCTTCCAGGGCAGATTCCGGCCCTCCACCAAAACGTTGAATTTAGACAGCATAACATCGTCATAGCAGTTCATTTCGCTGTCGATGGGGAACATACCGGAGGCCTCGCCGATGCCGATGGCATTGACACCGGTGAGCTTATAGTGAACATAGCCTGCCAGAGTGGTGACGTGGGCAATCTGAGAAACATGCTCCTCCCCATTCAGAATCGCCTGATACAGGTGCGCGATTGACCAGCGCTGGGGAATGTTGAAGCCAAACAGCGCCGTCAGCTCCGCCGCCGCGGGTCCGGTAATGGTATTCTGCCAGGTACGGAAAGGCACCAGCAGATTCCAGTCCTTATCAAAGGCCAGGTAACCGTGCATCATGGCGGAGATGCCCATAGCCGCCACATTTTCCCGGTTCTCTACATCCACCAGCGCGGTTTTCAGACCCGTCCAGACTTCTTCCAGACCGTAGGTCCAGATTCCGTTTTCATAAGTGCTCTTCCAGGTATAGTCACCGGAAGACACCGGAATGTGCTTTTCGTCAATGGCTACCGCCTTGATCCGTGTGGAGCCCAGTTCGATGCCAAGATAATTCCGCAAAGAGATCACCGCTTTCTTATATAATTCCACCAATATCTTACATCAAAATTCCCCTCTTTTCAAGCAAAATTACGGGAACGATAAAAAATCACACGCATCTGCAAGAATGCGTGTGATTCAGGATCAATAATACAGCAGATCGGAATAGGTGGGATAGGGCCAATAGGATTTGTCCGTCAGAATCTCCAGCATATCCGCGGCGGAGCGGATGGCGTTCATGCCGGGCAGGATGGTGTCGTGGTAATACTTTGCCGCTTCCACTGCTTCCTTGGGAATCTTCTCCAGATGCTGGCGCAGGGTGTCGATGGCATCGTAAAGAGCCTCCGTGTTGGTACTCAGGTGCCGGATCAGCACAGACTCCGCCCGACAGCTTGCTCCCACGCTTTTTTTCGCGTTCAGCGCGTCGCAAAGATCCTTGGTGTAGTGGATCGCCGCGGGAAGAATCTGATGGACCGCCATATCCACCATGGTCCGGGCCTCAATGCCCACGATCTTATTGTAGGCTTCCAGATGGATGGCATACCGGGCCCGGAACTCCGTTTCCGTATAGATGCCATGACGAACCACCAGGTCAACGTTTTTCTCGGAAACCAGAGCAGGCAGACATTCCGCGGTAGAAGCCAGATTGCTCAGGCCCCGGCGGGCAGCTTCCCGCTTCCAATCCTCGGAATAGCCGTTGCCGTCAAAGAGGATCCGCTGATGCCGGATGAACGTGGTACGGACCAGGTCATGGAGAGCCTTATCGAAATCCTCCGCCTGTTCCAGCACATCGGCAAAGCGGCTCAGCTCCTCCGCCATGATGGTGTTCAGGGCAATATTGGGCTCGGCGATGGACTGGGAGGAACCCAGCATACGCAGTTCGAACTTGTTGCCGGTGAAAGCCAGGGGGCTGGTCCGATTCCGGTCCGTGGTATCCTTGGGGATGGCAGGCAGAACGTCCACACCGATGCGGAGCATGGCCTTTTCCGGTTCCTGATAATTGGTGTCATCGATGACAGAGCGAATGATGGCATTCAGTTCATTCCCCAGGAACACGGACACGATGGCCGGAGGCGCTTCATTGGCACCCAGCCGATGATCGTTGCCTGCGGAAGCCACGGTACAGCGCAGGAAATCCTGATACTCATCCACGCCGGCGATAAAGGCAGCCAGGAACACCAGGAACCGGGCGTTCTGGCTGGGAGTCTTTCCGGGGCTGAACAGATTCTTGCCGGAATCTGTCGCCAGAGACCAGTTGTTATGCTTGCCGGAACCGCTGATGCCAGCAAAAGGCTTTTCATGGAGCAGGCACACCAGATTGTGCTTGGCGGCGCACTTTTTCATAATCGCCATAATGAGCTGGTTATCATCACAGGCCGTGTTGGCATCCGTGTAAATGGGAGCCATTTCATGCTGGCAGGGAGCGCCTTCGTTATGCTTGGTCTTGGACAGGACACCCAGCCGCCAGAGCTGTTCGTCCAGGTCCTTCATGAAGGAGGAAACCCGGGTCCGGATGATACCGAAATAGTGATCATCCAGTTCCTGTCCCTTGGGGGGCTGGGCACCGAAGAGGGTTCGGCCCGTCAGCCGCAGGTCCTCCCGCTGGGCGTACAGGTCCTTGGGCAGCAGGAAATACTCCTGCTCCGCGCCCACGGAGGCGATGACCCGCTTGGTTTCATTGTCACCGAAGAGCCGCAGGATCCGGATGGCTTCCCGGGAGACCTCGTCCATGGATCGGAGCAGCGGAGTCTTTTTGTCCAGAGATTCTCCATTATAGGAGAAGAAGCAGGTAGGGATGTACAGACTTCCGTCCCGGACAAAGGCAGAGGATGTGGGATCCCAGGCCGTATAGCCCCGGGCCTCAAAGGTAGCCCGAAGACCGCCGTTGGGGAAAGAGGAACCGTCGGATTCGCCCCGGACCAGTTCCTTTCCGGAAAATTCCATAATCACCCGGCCGTCGCCGGTGGGCGTGATAAAGGAATCGTGCTTTTCCGCGGTAATGCCCGTCATGGGCTGGAACCAGTGGGTATAGTGGGTGGCTCCCTTCTCGATGGCCCACAGCTTCATAGCCTCAGCAATATCATTAGCCACATCCAGAGGAAGCTGGGACCCGGTGGTCACGCAGGTTTTCCATGCGGTAAAGGCCGCTTCCGGCAGCCGCTGGCGCATGGTGGCCTCATTGAACACATCGCTGCCGAAAATCTCCGGCACATTCAGGAACTCAGACATAGAAGAAATCGTCCTTTCGATATGGGATCATAATTTTCCATTATATATAATTATAGCGCATTCCGGTAAAAATGTCCAGTGAAATCCGAACAACTTATTCTTCCCTACCGAAAGAATCTCCCCGCAGCAAACCTCCGCACGTTACAACCGCGTATCAACCGCGTATCAACCGCGTATCAACCGTTATAAATTTCTATAAATGCAGGTAACTTTCAGCATCAAAAAACGGGCTGAAACCTTACGTTTCAGCCCGTTTTGGTCCGAGTGTCGAGATTCGAACTCGAGGCCTCTTGAACCCCATTCAAGCGCGATACCAAACTTCGCCACACCCGGATATTTCGTTGCTGTCCTCGACAGCTCCGCTATAATAACACACCTTTTCAGAAAATGCAAGCATTATTTTTCTTTTTTTCAAAAATTTTTTCGCGGCGGTGGCAGGTAGTTCTGCCACCGCCATATCTCTTACACGGAAGGGTTCATCATCACACCCAGGAACACCGGCACCCCGGTTTCCAGATCCACGATCATATACACAAAGGGCCGGTCCAGATAGATGATCTCAGGCGGGACCGGGGCAGCGGTAGGTCTCATAGCACCACCAATAGTGATGGCCGCGGCCTTGGTGCCGTGGGCATCCAGCTTCATATAGGTCTTGTGCAGCAGCTTGTTCACCCAGATGTTGCCCTCCGGGCTTCTGCCCAGGCGGGTCAGATCAGCCTGATCCTTGTCGAAGAGCTTCACCATCCCCATCTCCTTCAGGGGTTCGATCAGCTCCGCATCCGTATCCGTCTCAAAGCTGGGAATGGAAACAGAGACTTCACTCCAAACCGCTCCGGAAAGAATACCGTTTAGCTTCTCCCCTGTCAGGGATTCCAGGTATTGGGATACATGCATTCCATCCTCTGGCAGCAAAGCCGCAAATGCGTATTTTTCTCCCTTATACGGTTTCAAAAATCCAACCGCATTCTCGTCCATGAGAACCCATTTCTCTTTTGAAAACAAAAACTCCGTGGTGATTTCCATGCCGTTAGCCAGATAAAACTGATCGGGCCGCACCTGATTTTTCTCGTACTGTTCCTCCCACTCCGCATCAAAGCACAGGGCATTGATCAGATACATGACCATTCCCTCCGGGATTTCCTCCAAAACCTTAGGGATCATGCCATCGGTCCGGTCCTTGCACCAGTTGTTGATGTCATCCAGGGTGGTTTGGTCAAAGGGAGACTTGTACAGGTCCGCACCGAAATAGTCCGCGTTGGTCTGCAGGAAGTTCTGATTGACCTGGAATGTCACATCGTCGGCGAACCAGATGGAATTGGCAGCTTTCAGTTGAGACGCATCGATTTTCCGGGCAAAGCTGTAAAGCCAGTCATTCATCTCCTGGGTTTCCATCCCCAGAACCAATTCCATTTCCGCCAGGGTCTCCCCTTCCGCACCGTTGGCGGTCATAGCCAGGGCGTACAGCACACTCAGGGGAGAAATCAGGGTGTTCTGATTTCCCTCATTTACCCGGTTCAGCAGCCGCAGACCGAAATCCATAACCTTCGGTGTGACCGCATCCAGAGGAGTCGGCTCCACCGGGTTGGCCTGAATGCCTTCCATCAGGTCCTCTGCCTGAACCGGGGCCGCGATATTGCCCAGAGATCCGATGATTCCGAATATCACAGCCAGTACCGCCGCAATGCCGGCCCAGCGGATAATGACTGTGCGGAAGTAGGGCTTTTTCGCACATCGGGCGTCTTCAACATATTTCTCATCAATATGGCTCAATCCGGTGAGCAGATCTTTTTCGTTCATATTCCGATTCCCTCCTGTTCAAGAAATTTTCTGAGCTTCTCCCGGGTCCGGTGAAGCTGGGTTTTGACCTTGCTTTGGGTGGCGGAGAAATGGGACGCGATCTCAACCACGGAATCGCCGTACCAGTACCGGCGGAGAAAGATTCTCCGTTCCTCAGTTTTCAATGCCCCAAGGAAACGGTTCAACGCGTCTCCGATCTCCCGCCCTTCCAGCCGGGCTTCCGCCATCCGGTCGGGCAGGCACTGCTGCAGCTCCTGTGTCAGCTCCACCACTGTTGCGGAGCGTTTTTCCGCTTCCCTTCTGTCCAGCACACCAAAGGCAAGATTTCGGCAGATTTTGGAAAGGTATGCGAAGAAATATTGGGGTCTTTCCGGAGGTATGGCATTCCAGGACGCAAGATAGGTGTCATTGACACATTCCAAAGCATCCTCCATATTCCCAGTGATCCGTTGGGCCAGGCGCAGCAGCAATTTCCCATACTTGGCCTGGGTTTGATTGATCGCAGCCTCATCCCGGCGCCAGAACAAGTCTACGAGCTTTCCATCGTCCATTTCTTCACCGCCTTTCACTTATATAGAGGGAAAACAGGTCCGAAAGGTTACAAAAAACGGCGGCAAAACGCCGCCGTTTCCCGAAAACTTATTCGCCGCGCTCGCCGTGGACCACCTTGCCCATGTTCCACAGGCTTACCACACTGCGCTCCGCTTCCGCTTTTTCAGCCTCATTGCTGTATTCCACATACACGGTGTGAGCGCTGCAATCCACGCATTCCACCTGGACATTCCAGCCGCCCTCATGGAGGATCATGCCGGGTCCCCGGCAAATGGGGCACTCTTCCAGTTCGATCAGTTCCTTGTTATCCATATCTGTAAATCTCCTTTTATCGAAAAATATTTCCCTGGGCATCGTACAGGGCAACCCGGCGGCTTTTCACAAAATCCGGCCGGAACTCCGGAAGATACTTGTCCACCGCAGCCGCAAGCTGCATGGGGTTCAGGCTGGGGTTCTGGCAGCAGACCCGGGCTTCCAATGTAACCGTATGACCGTCGTTTTGATCCACACGGAGCTGCCGGATCATGGGAATGATATCCTGCTCCACGGGTCCGTTCTTGCTCTTCTTCATCACCGGCAGGGATGGCCGTGCAAACAGGGCTTCCACAGCCTCGGCGGTGCCCTCAGGCACTCCCCTATCATACTCCAAAGTCAGGACGCAGTCAAGCAGCGCCAGGTTTTTGATTTTCTGACCGTCCTCATACACATCCAGCACCCGGACCCCATCCACCAGGACCCGGTTCAGGCTGTCCCGGATCTCATCATCGGGAACCGAAGCGCCATCCAGATCGAAATCCAGCAGCTCACAGACGCTCTCCACGCCAACGCTCAGAGGAAGGGCCACAGCCACATAGGGCCGGGGATTGAAGCCCTGGCTGTGCTTCAGGGGCAGTTTTGCCCGCTGGAATGCCCGCTGGAACAGCCGCATCAGGTCCAGATGGGAGATCCAGACGGCGTTTCCGGTCTTTTCAAACAGCAGTCTAGGCATCGCAGTCCACCTCCTTCAGCAGGCAGTTGGCGCCGCAGCCGGCGCAGCCCTCCCGGCAGTCCGGGGTTACCTTGGCTTCGTAGGCCCGTTTCCGCTCCAGTTGCAGGAACCGCTTGGTCACGCCCACATCCATGGGATCCCAAGGAAGAAGCTCGTCCTCTCCAAAGCCCCGGGTGGTATAGTATTCCATATCCACACCGCAGGCATCAAAGGCATCCACCCAGTAGCTGTAATTGAAAAACTCGTCCCAGCCGTCCAGCTTGGCACCCCGGTTCATAGCTTCCTCAATAACAGGACCCACCCGGCGGTCACCCCGGGCAAACACGGCTTCCAGCCGGCTCAGATCCGGCCCGTGATAGTCATAGGTAATGGACTTGGAATAGAAATGGCTCTTCAGCAGACGGCACCGCCGCAGGTATTCCTCCGGGGTGATCTGCTTTTCCCACTGGAAGGGAGTATGGGGCTTGGGTACAAAGAAGGCCGTGGCAACGTGGACCCGCAAGCCCCGTTTCTTATTCACCGCGTTGGCCTGCCAGGTCTTGATGACCTTATAGACCAGGTCCGCGATGCCCAGCACATCCTCGTCGGTCTCTGTGGGCAGGCCCAGCATGAAATAGAGCTTTACATTGTTCCAGCCGCCGGAGAAGGCGTTGGCACAGGTGGTGAGGATCTCTTCTTCGGTCAGATTTTTGTTGATCACATCCCGGAGCCGCTGAGTACCGGCTTCGGGAGCGAAGGTCAGACCGCTCTTGCGGACGGTCTGGAGCCGTTCCATCAAGTCCCGGGAGAAGTTGTCCGCCCGGAGGGAGGGCACGGAAAGATTGATCTTGTGATCCGCGCAGTACGGAATCAGATCATCCGTCAGCTCCTTCAGCCCCCGGAAATCCGAGGTGGACAGGCTGGACAGGGTCAGCTCATTATGTCCGGAGTCCTCCATAGTCTCCACAGCCTGATCAAACAGGACCTTGGCGCTTTTGCGCCGGACCGGACGGCAGGAAAAGCCCGCCTGGCAGAACCGGCATCCCCGGATACAGCCCCGGAAGACCTCCAGGTTGGCCCGGTCATGGACGATCTCTGTGGAGGGCACGATCATTTTCGTAGGCCAGTAGGCCTTGTCCAGGTCCTCCACGATCCGCTTGGTAAATTTCGTGGGAACACCCTCCACCAGGGGAACGATCCGGGCCAGGGTCCCGTCTTCGGCGTACTCATGGCGATAGAAGGACGGCACATAGACACCGGGAATCTTCGCCACCTCCAGCAGGAAAGCCTCCTTGGTCCAGCCCTCCGCCTTAGCCCGGTCATAGAGACTTACGATCTCCACGGTGATCTCCTCACCCTCACCAAGAGAGAAGAAATCAATAAAATCCGCCAGGGGTTCCGGGTTATAGGCACAGACACCGCCGGCGAAAACGATATTCTTCAGATCGTTCCGGTCCCTGGAATGCAGGGGCAAGCCTGCCAACCGGAGCATATTGAGGATGTTGGTGTAGCACATTTCATAGCCGATGGTGAAAGCGATCATGTCAAAGTCCTTCACCGGGTCCTGGCTTTCCAGAGCCCACAGGGGCAGATGATTCTCCACCATTGCCTGCTCCATATCCGCCCAGGGAGTGAATACCCGCTCGCACCAGACCCCATCCATTTCGTTCATTACTCCGTAAAGAATCCGCATGCCCAGGTTGGACATACCGATCTCATAGGTATCCGGGAAACAGAAGGCCACCCGGACCCGGACAGACGCAAGATCCTTTTTGATTTCGTTGAATTCTCCGCCGGTGTAGCGGGCCGGCTTTTGCACCGTGGGAAGAATCCGTTTCAGCAATTCGGTCATAACCATACCTCTTTATCATTGGTAGCCCTATTGTAACCCGTCTTTCTCCTGTTTGCAAGGAATTTTTCGCAGGATGCACCTCAGAACCCGGCCCCCATCCAGATTTCCAAAGGGCAGGCAATTGACCAGGGTATGAAAAAACGCGCAAATGGCGCTCACGGGAAGCCAGCGCCCCAGAAAAATCAGACCCAACCCAGCCAACGGTCCTGCCAGCGCACACAGAAGCTCCTGCCCCGGTTCCATGGGTGCCGTCTCAATTCTTGCCCCGGAAACACCGAATATGACCCGATACACCGGAATGCCAAGCAGCTTTACCGCCAGCAAATGCCCCAGTTCATGGACGCTGACGCTGAGCACCCAAGCCAGAAGCCACCGCAGGGGAACCAGCAAAACCACCAGTGCCAGAACCAGCATCGTCCCGGGTTCCACCCACAGCCGGGGTTCAGACCAGGCTCCCCGCATTAAAAATTACTTCCCGGCAGAATGCCGTAACTGCCTGGACAACGCTTGTTCCCTCCCGGACCTGGGCCACCATATCGCTCCAGGCAGACACCAAATCCTGATCCAGCCAGGGACACAGGGCCAGCCGCAGAGCCTGGACACCCTGGGGCCAAAGCGCTGCCCCGGCAACAACCGCCCCCAGGACCAGAAGTGCAAGTACATAGTTTCCGCTTTTTGACGGTTTCAGCTCCGGTCCTTTTCTTTCAGGACCGTAGTGAATGGCATAGCTCATAAATATCCCTCCTGATTCATATCCTATGTTCGGGAACCGGATTCCAGCACTTGACAACCGGCACTTTTTCAATTATAATATTCCAGCTATCGGGGTGTGGCGAAGTTTGGTATCGCGCTTGGTTCGGGTCCAAGAGGCCTCGGGTTCGAATCCCGACACTCCGACCAAAAAACCGGCGACCGCATCGGCGGTCGTCGGTTTTTTAATCGCGTGATGGGATTCGAAGAGGGCGGCCCAGCCGAAGGCTGGGTAAAAAAGTGTCCGGTGGACACTTTTTTAGCCCGGGGGCAGAATCCCATGATTTCAGGACGCACCCCTTGTGGGTGTGGACAGAAATCATGAAGACACGCAGCAACATCCGGAAATCAGTAAAAATCTGCGAAGTGATGTGCATACTTCACTTCGGCATTCGTCAAGATTTCATAACCATTTCTCTTGATTTTCCACCGAAAGGGTCCTGTTTATGACTTTACTCAAACGCAAACGCAAAACCCTATTCCCTGCCATGATCCGGCATCTTGTATTTGGCTGGCTCCTGGCTGTGACATTGGAATTTCTTCTGCTGCGCATGGATTCCCGGGTCCTGTCCGGTCTGGAAAGCCTGACCCGGATGTCCTTCCTGCGGGTCCTGGCGGTAACCGCCCTGGGCTTTGGGGGAATGACCCTGCTGTCCCGGTTCCATAACCTCAAAAAGGCAGAAACCTGGGCCATCGTGATCCTGTTCCTGGTCCTGTCCGCCTCCGCTGTTTACAGCAACAACACCCTCCCCTTCCTGATTGCCTGCGGTCTGATTGGTGTGATCCTGGCAGCCTACGGCTGCTTCGGTTGGGATTCCTCCCCGGAATGTGCGGAGGAACCGGTGAAGGCCAAAAAGCGCTGGGTCTGGATCACCGCCGCCCTGGCGGCAGCCTTCTTCGCCGCGGTCAGCGCCTGGACCGTTTGCCGTGTAACCACCTTCAGCACGCCCACCTACGACTTCGGCATCTTTGCCCAAATGTTCCACAACATGAAGGAATCGGGCCTGCCCATGACCACCGTGGAACGGGACGGTCTGCTGTCCCACTTCGCGGTCCATGTATCCCCCATCTACTATCTGATGCTGCCTTTTTACTGCCTGTTCCCCACCCCGGCAACACTGCAGGTCCTCCAGGCGGCGGTGCTGGCATCCTCCGTGATCCCCCTGTGGCTCATTGGAAAGCAGCACGGGCTTTCCGGTCCCCAGCGGACCCTGGCCTGCGCGCTGCTGCTGCTTTTGCCTGCCTTTGCCGGCGGCACCAGCTATGACATCCACGAAAACTGTTTTCTAGCCCCTCTGATCCTCTGGCTGTTTTACGGAATCGACCGAAAAAACACGCTCATCACCGCAATCGCCGGTCTCTTGACCCTTCTGGTCAAGGAGGACGCGGCTGTCTACGTAGCAGTCATCGCCCTGTGGTTTATCGTCCGCACACTCCTGCATCTTCGTGAGGAGGGCTGGAAACCCCTGATTACAGGCATCGGCCTGTTCACCGGAGCCATCGTCTGGTTCTTCCTGGTCACGGGATACCTGGCTCAGAGCGGCGACGGCGTCATGACCTACCGCTACGACAACTTTATTTATGACGGATCTTCCTCTCTGTTTACCGTGATCAAGGCCGTGCTTATGAATCCCATGAAAGCGGTCTTTGAATGTGTAGACCCAGAAAAACTGGTCTTCCTGGGTCAGACCCTGATCCCCCTGCTGGGGCTTCCCCTGCTGACCCGGCGCTACGAGCGCTACATCCTGCTGATTCCCTATGTCCTTGTGAACCTGATGTCCGACTATACCTATCAGCACGACATTTTTTTCCAGTATACCTTCGGCTCCACTGCCTGCCTCATTTACCTGACCGTGGTCAATCTGGCGGATCTGAAGCTCGACTGGCACCGGCTGTCCGCCCTGGGTGCCGCCGTGGCAATTGCCGCTGTTTTCTTTACCCAGACCGTCGTACCCAAGATCACATACTACACGGAAACCGCCCTGCGCTACAGCGCGTATTATCAAAGCGTCCGTGACACCTTGGATACGGTTCCCAAGGACGCTTCCGTCTCTGCCACCACCTTCTATACCACATACCTTTCTCAGCGTGAAGTGCTCTACGATGTGCGCTACGCCCAAAAGGACCATGTGCTTTCCACAGAATATGTTGTACTGAACGTGAACGGAGCCAGCGAATACAAACGCTATGCCACCGGCGGTCAAAACAACGGCTACGAAAATCTTACCCGGCTGCTGGAAGCCAACGGCTACGAAATTTACGAAAGTCTGGGCGAGATCATCGTCATCTACCGAAAAGAACAATAAAAGACCCGGCTTCTATTTCTGAAAGAGGTAACTCCATGCTCAAAAAACTGATCAACATCCGGATTGGACTGCGGACCATCAAAACCACCGCGGCGGTGATCCTGTCCATGGTTATCGTGTATTTCTACGGCACCACCGACTCCCGGCTGATCTTCGCCATGCTGGGTGCCATGGCAGCGGTCCAGACCTCCTTTAAGGAGTCTCTGGAATCCTGTCTGACCCAGATCGTTGGCGTAATCTCCGGTGCCTTCATGGGCATCGTCCTGCTGGCTTTGCCCCTGCATCCCCTGGCAGCCTGCGGTATTGGCATCATCGTGGTCATCACCCTGTACAACCACTTCCGTATCCGGTTCTCTCCCAGCCTTGCCTGCCTGATCGTGGTGATCCTGTGCACCAGCCCGGATGCCGCTCCGGTGGAATACGCCGTGGGGCGGATCTGGGATACCGCCATCGGCCTGTTCATCGGTATGCTCATCAATACTCTGGTCTTTCCCTATGACAACAGTGCCCAGATCCGTGCTACGGTCCAAAGTCTGGACAAGGAGCTGATCCGGTTCCTGGAAGATATGTACGACGGAGACGACGTGTTCCCCGATATGGAACTGATGACCGTCAAAATCGATGAAATGGCCCGGCAGCTTGCTATCTTCTCCAACCAGAAATTCCTCCGGGACCACAGCCGTCAGCAAAAGCAGCTTGAGACCTTCCGGGTCTGCGCCGTGAAAGCCCGGCAGTTGGTAGCCCATATGGAGGTCCTTTGCCATATGGGGCAGGCAGGTCACCTGAGCCGTGCCACCCTGACCCGGCTGAAGGCCTGCGGTGCCGACATAAAAACAGACTTTTTCCGGGATTCTATCCAGGAAAAAGACCTGATCATCAATTACCATATCAACAAGCTTCTGACCCTGCGGGAGGAGCTTCTGGACGCGTTGGAACAGTAAAACAGTGGGCAGCAAAGGCTGCCCACTGTCTTATTTATTTTCCCAATTCCATAATGGGATCACCGGGTACCACAGTTCGGCCAAGGCAGGGATCGACGACAGAAAAATCCTGACTGTTGCAGATTACAACAGGAGTGACCATATCATAGCCTGCCGCGATGATGGCATCCAAATCAAATTCCAACAGCAAATCTCCCTGCTTAACCCGTTCCCCCTGAGCGCGGCAAATGATGTAATGCTCGCCCTTCAGGCTGACGGTGTCCAGGCCAACATGGATCATAATTTCCGCACCAAAATCGGACCGTAAAATAACAGCCTGACCGGACTCCACCAGCGTCTCGATCACACCGTCGCAGGGGGCATAAACTCTGCCCTCAGTGGGGCGAATGGCCACACCGGGGCCCAGGATCTCGTCCCGGAAGGTGGGGTCGCTGACCTCGCTGACCGGACAGGTTACACCAGCCATGGGAGAAGCCACCTGGTCCGTGTGCTTGCGGAAAAACATATCAAACAGGCCCATAAAAATCCCTCTTTTTTATCGTATTCCAATGGAACAGTATATTTTTCTTCTCCATAAGAATATCAATTTCAGGGCTGAAAGTCAACGGAACATACGGCTGCCGGATCAGAATTTCCGTTCTCACCATTCCCCAATCCCGTTTTTTGTGCATTATGATCATTCCTCCTTTCGGGCTTCCCATCGGTCCAGGCAGATACCGCAGAAGGACCGGACCACCCTTTCATACCGCGGTGTATCCGTCAGACAGCTTCCCCCATGTCCCGCGCCGGGAAAGATTTCCAGATAGCATTCCGAAGCGCAGTTACTGCGGATCTGCTCACTCATTTCCGGCAGAATATAACGGTCCTCCTTCCCGTGGATCAAAAGGACTGGAATCTTCGCCTCTTTAACGGCGGAAACCGCGCTTTCCTGCCCCAGTCGAAATCTGCCGAACACCAGGGCGCCCAATGTCATAAAGGGGCTGACCAATGCCCAGGGAATGTGAATATCCCTACAGATTTTCCGGATGATCCCCCGGGGACTGGAATAGGGACAATCCCCGATGATGCCTACCACATTTCCCGGCAGGTCCAGATTGGAGGCCATGAGCACCGTAGCGGCGCCCATGGACACACCGGAAAGAAATACCGCTGTTTCCGGCCCAAACCGCTGCAGGGCGTAGCGGGCCCAGGCCAAACAGTCATACCGTTCCAGGATCCCGAAGGTCATGGTATTGCCCTGGCTCAGTCCATGGGCCCGCTGGTCCACCACCAGAGTGTTGTATCCGGCCCGTCGCACCACATCGTTTCCCGCGCTGAAATCCCGGACACCGCTGCCCCGGTATCCATGGAACTGGATATGCAATGGCGCTCCGTCCCGCAGATGATAGTACCGCGCGCTGAGCAGCAGCCCATCCTCTGACCGGATTGAGACCCGTTCATAAGGGGTGCGTTCCATTTTTTCATTCAGCGCTTCCTGCTTCACGTTTCCCCGGTTTGCCATGGTAACTACCGCTTCCTTGTGACGGCTTTCGGGATTGTAGAACGCCACCCAATAGCACCCGTAAGATAAGCCAAGAACCAGCACCACAAAGATCGCTGCCAACAAATAACCCATCATTCTATCCCCCAATCTTTGGAGGTAGTTTGTGCAGAATCAGAAATTATTTTCGCCTTGTCTGTAGAAACAGAATTCTGTGACATACTAGGGGCAAGGAGGCTGATCATTATGTGTACCGCCATTACCTACCGCGCCAAAGACCATTATTTCGGGCGAAATCTGGACCTGGAGCACCACTATCACGAGGCCGTCACCATAACCCCCAGAAACTATCCCTTCCGGTTTCGCAGAGCCGGGGAACTCCCTCACCATTATGCCATCATCGGCATGGCCGCTGTGGAAGATAATTACCCTCTCTACTACGATGCCACCAATGAAAAGGGTCTGAGCATGGCAGGGCTGAGTTTTCCCGGACTTGCGGTCTATGGGGACGGATCTCCGGAAATGGATAATATCACACCCTATGAGCTGATACCCTGGGTCCTGGGTCAATGTGCCAATATGGAGGAAGCAATGACGCTGCTGAAGCGCCTCACCATTCTTGGAGAGCCCTTCAGCAAAACGCTCCCCCTGTCTCCTCTCCACTGGATCCTGTGTGACCGGAATCGGTGTGTCACTCTGGAGCCTTTCGCGGACGGACTCCGAATCTGGGAAAACCCCGTAGGGGTCCTGACCAATAATCCTCCGTTTGATTATCATATGTACAAGCTTACGGAATATCTGAATGTGACCCGGGAGCCTGCCCAAAACCGCTTCGCCAAAGGGATCGATCTGGAGCCCTACAGCCGGGGTATGGGATCCATTGGAATTCCCGGTGATCTCAGCTCCGCTTCCCGTTTTGTCAGAGCCGTATTCACAAAGATGAATTCCGTCTCCGGTCATTCGGAAGCGGAATCCGTCAGTCAGTTTTTTCACATTCTCGGCAGTGTGGCCCAGCAGCGTGGTCCGGTTCACATTCGGGGCAGACTGTATGAGTTTACCACCTATTCATCCTGCTGCAACACCGACCTGGGAATCTATTATTACAAAACCTACGAAAACAGCCAAATCACTGCCGTGGAGCTGGCCCGGGAGAACCTTGAGGGACGGGAAATCATCAGCTATCCCCTGCTCCGCCAGCAGCAGATCCGGCGGCAGAACCAAACCGGAAGCGCCCAGCCCTGACTCCTGTCAATGTATCAAAATCCGGCACGGATTTCCGTGCCGGATTCGTTTATAGGAATGTCAAAAGATTGCTGACATATTCCGCACAGGTTTCGCCGTCGGCGGTGCCCGTAACGCCACAGGGACATTCGGCCAGAGCCTTTTCCAGCTTTTCCGCGGCTCTGGTCCTGCAAATATGCCGCAGGAGCATGGCCGCGGCCTTCAGGATGCTCTGAGGATTGGCATAATCCCCCAGCCCCTCCTCCATCATCCGGGGCGCAGAGCCGTGAATGGCCTCGAACATGGCATACCGGTCACCCAGATTGGCGCTTCCGGCAGTACCCACACCGCCCTGGATCTGGGCCGCTTCATCGGTGATAATATCGCCGTACAGATTGGGCAGCACAAAAACCTGGAACTGGTTCCGGATGGCTGGGTTCACCAGATTGGCGGTCATGATGTCAATGTACCAGTCGTCAGCGGTGATCTCCGGATAATCCAGGGCCACATCATGACAGATGGCTGTGAATTTTCCGTCGGTTTTTTTCATAATATTGGCCTTGGTGACAATAGACACCCGGGTCTTACCGTTGTTTCTGGCGTAATCAAACGCCGCCTGCGCAATGCGTCGGGTACCCGGGTCCGTGGTGACCTTGAAATCCACCGCCATCCCCGGAAGCTCCAGGCCCTTACTACCCAGAACGTACTCACCCTCCGTATTCTCCCGGTAGAATACCCAGTCGATACCTTCCTCCGGGATGGTCACGGGACGGACGTTGGCATACAGGTCCAGTTCCCGGCGCAGTGTCACATTGGCACTCTCCATGGTTCCGCCCATGGGCGTGGTAGTGGGGCCCTTCAGCAGCACGTCACAGGCCTTGATCTGGGCCAGCACATCCTCCGGCACCGCCTTCCCCTGGGCCATCCGGTTCTCAATGGTCAGTCCCTCCACGCTCTTCAAAGCAACCGTTCCGCCGGAAATCTCATCCCGCAGAAGCGTTTCCAAAACCCGTACCGCCTGTGCCATAATGATGGGCCCAATGCCGTCACCGGGAACAATGCCCACAGTCACAGTCTGTTTCTTGGAAAAATCCACCTTTTCGGCGGACATGGCTTCCACCCGGTGAAGCTGCTCCTCCAGGAGGCTGCGAAAATGGGCACAGGCAAGATCCAAATTCATCATAAGCTGTTCTCCTTTGTATAGTTCAGCAGTCCACCCGCCATCAGGATCCCCTGCTGGCGCTCCGTGAAGGCACATAAGAGCGAAATGCTTTCTCCGGTCGTCAGATTTTCGACGGTCAGATGCCCCTGCTCCATGCCGTTCTTCAGCCCTTTGAACGAAAGGCGGTGGCCCTGCTCCAGTTTTTCATAATCCTCAGGATTTTCAAAGGTCAGTGGCAGAATTCCCGCGTTGATCAGATTGGCAGCATGGATCCGGGCAAAGGATTTGGCGATGACGCACCGGATCCCCAGGTACATGGGCACCAGGGCCGCGTGTTCCCGGGAGGAACCCTGGCCGTAATTGCTGCCGCCCAGAATGATCCCATCCCCCGCGGCCTTGGCCCGTTCCGGAAAATCCGGATCACAGACCTGGAAGCAAAACCGGCTCATAAATGGAATGTTGGACCGATATGGCAGTATTTTGGCACCGGCGGGCATGATGTGATCCGTGGTGATGTTGTCGCCCACCTTCAGCACCAGGCTGGCTTCCAAAGAATCGGCAAAGGGTTTGCTTTTGGGAAATTCCTTAATATTGGGACCCCGGAGGACTTCCACCTGACTGCCGTCAACGGCAGGTGCCAGTACCGCGGAATCGTCGATCTTAAATTTCTCCGGAAGCTCCACCCGGGGCGGATTCAATGTGGTGGGATCTGTGATGAATCCGGTCAGGGCTGCGGCAACTGCAGTTTCCGGAGAAACCAAATAGACCTGGCCGTCTTTCGTGCCGCTGCGGCCCAGGAAATTCCGGTTAAAAGTCCGCAGGCTCACACCGCCGGAATTGGGTGAGAAGCCCATGCCAATGCAGGGACCGCAGGCACATTCCAGCAGCCGGGCGCCGCTGGCCAGAATGTCCGACAAAGCGCCGCAGTCTGCCAGCATGGTCAGCACCTGCCGGGAACCGGGAGAAATGGACAAGCTGACGGTGGGATGGACCGTCTTTCCCTTCAGCATGGAAGCTACCTTCAACAAATCCAGCAAGGACGAATTGGTGCAGGATCCGATGCATACCTGATCCACCTTTGTTCCGGCCAGACTCTCAACCGTTACCACGTTGTCCGGGCTGTGCGGACAGGCGATCATGGGTTTCAAGGCGGAAAGATTGATCGTAATGATCCTGTCGTATTCCGCATCGGGGTCCGCAGTCAGCGGAACATAATCCGCTTCCCGGTCCTGGGCCTTCAGGAAGGCCAGCGTTACCTCATCCGAAGGAAAAATCGATGTGGTAGCACCCAGCTCCGTGCCCATATTGGTAATGGTTGCCCGTTCCGGGACGGAAAGGCTTTCAATTCCCGGTCCACCCCATTCGATGATGGCGCCCACGCCACCCTTGACGGACAGGATCCGCAGCAGTTCCAAAGAAACATCCTTGGCGGTGACACAGGGTTTCAGCTTCCCCGTCAGCTCCACCTTGATGATCTTCGGCATGGTAATGTAATAGGGACCCCCGCCCATGGCTACAGCCACGTCCAATCCGCCGGCGCCAAAGGCCAGCATTCCGATTCCTCCGCCGGTGGGGGTATGGGAATCGGAGCCGATCAGGGTCTTACCGGGCTTACCGAACCGCTCCAGATGGACCTGATGACAAATGCCGTTGCCGGGCCGGGAGAACCAGACCCCATGCTTGGAGGCCACGGATTGCAAATACCGGTGGTCATCGGCATTTTCAAAGCCGGACTGCAGGGTGTTGTGGTCCACATAGGCCACGGACAGCTCTGTTTTGACCTTAGGGATCCCCATGGTCTCAAATTCCAGATAGGCCATGGTTCCCGTGGCATCCTGGGTCAGGGTCTGATCGATCCGCAGGGCGATTTCCGTACCAGGGGTCATGTCCCCGGACACCAAATGGGCCTGCATGATCTTCTGCGCCATGGTTTTACCCATTTTTGATCAACTCCTTCAGCATATAGTCCTTCGCTTTCGCAATATGCTCGCCGGTCAGCTTTGCGGCAAGCTCCGCGTTCCGGGAGACAATGGCTTCATAAATCGCGTGATGCTCCCGCAGGGTGCAGGTTGCCCGGGCTTTGTTATCCATGGCGATCCGGCGGTACCGCCGGGTCTTCCGGTGCAGGGGCCGCAGGGTATCCATGATCACCGTCCGTCCGCTGAGCTGACAGATGGTATCGTGGAATTCATCGTCCATTTTCCGCAGATGCTCCGGATCCCATTTGTTGAAATAAAACTCCTGCAGGTCCACAATATGGGTCAGCTTCCGCGCCCCTTCCTCCGTCAGGTTCACGGCGGCGTAGTAGGAAGCCAGGGCTTCGATGTGCTCCCGGATATTCAGAATATCGATCAGGTCATCCTCAGTGATCCCCAGAACCATGCTGCCCTTGCCCATATCCGCAATGAGACGCTCCTGCTCCAAGCGCCGCAGAGCTTCCCGGATGGGAGTACGGCTGACCCCAAGCTGTTCCACCAGCTTCAGCTCCGTCAGAATCTCTCCCCGAGGATAAATGCCGAAAATAATGTCGTTTTCCAGTTTGTCAAACACCTGGTCTGCCAGGGATGTGCTGCGAAATTCCGCCATAAGATCCTCCCTCATTTCTTGGGAAACCGGCCGGAAGCCAGTTCCTCGATTTTCTGTTCCAGTTCTCCGTTGGAAAGCATGGTCACTCTGCCGTCCTCGTATTCGGCATCGATCCAGCCCTTCAGGGCCAGGACCAGGGGATCCTGCTTGCCAACGCAGGCATCGCCTTCCAAACCGTAAGTCCCATTGATCCAGTAGGCAATGCCTGCCAGCCCGGAGGTTTTGCCGATCTGCACCGCCGCGGGACGGTTCAGCAGCTTCTTCGTATCAAAGATCGTATAGATCTCCTCGTCCTTCATCAATCCATCAGCGTGGATTCCCGCCCGGGTCACATTAAAATTCCGTCCCACAAAGGGGGTCATAACCGGAATGTCATAGCCGATGTCCTTTTTGAAATACTCGGCGATTTCCGTAATCACCGTGGGATCCATGCCGTCCAGGGATCCACGGAGGGCCGCGTACTCAAAGACCATGGCTTCCAAAGGTACGTTGCCCGTCCGTTCGCCGATGCCCAGCAGGGAGCAGTTGACGGCGCAGGCACCGTAGAGCCAGGCTGTGGAGGCGTTGGCCACAGCCTTATAGAAATCGTTGTGCCCATGCCATTCCAGGCACTCGCTGGGTACATCGGCATAATGCTGCAAGCCGTAGATGATACCGGCAACACTCCGGGGCATGGCAGCCTCCGTATAGGGAACTCCATAGCCCATGGTATCGCAGGCCCGGATCTTCACCGGGATCCCGGCTTGGCGGGACAGCTTCTGGATCTCATTGACAAAAGGTACCACAAAGCCGTAGAAATCCGCCCGGGTAATGTCTTCCAAATGGCACCGGGGAATAATACCCTCCGCGAAGGCGTCGGATATGGTTGCCAAATAATAATCCAGGGCCTGTTTCCGGGTCATGCCCATTTTCTTAAAGATGTGGTAATCACTGCAGCTCACCAGGATTCCCGTCTCCCGGATGCCCAGGTCCTTGACCAGGCGGAAATCCTGCTTGGTCGCCCGGATCCAGGTAGTGATCTCCGGGAACCGCAGGTCCAGCTCCATGCACTTTTCCAGCGCCTGCCGGTCCTTCTTGCTGTAAATGAAAAATTCCGTCTGACGGATGATGCCATAGGGTCCGCCAAGCTTGTTCAGCAGTTTATAAATATTGACGATCTGATCCACGGTATAGGGCTCTACGGACTGCATGCCGTCCCGCAGGGAGGTGTCGGTGATCCAGATCTCCTCGGGCATGTTCATAGGCACCCGCCGATGATTGAAGGCCACCTTAGGCACAGTTCCGTAGCTGTAGATATCACGCTGCAAATTGGGCTCAGCCACATCCTGCAGAGAATATTTGTAGGACTTTTGCTCCAGCAAATTGGTACGGCTTGAAATCTCCAACATATTACTGACTCCTTTCGTCTGCATTTATGTTTTAATGTATACAATTATACAACCGTTTCTTCCTGTGTCAATAAAAAAATCCCCTGCGGCGGCACCGCAGGGGATGATTTGGATATAATTACAAAAACAATATCACAAGGCACACCAGATTTGTTCCATCATTCAAAGAACCTTGTCCTCTATATGTGAACAATCAACTGAGTTTCTCCTTCAGATAGGCATTGACTTCATTCTGTCCCAGCCCCAAGACCAGAGAAAACTCGCTGCAAAGAAGCTTCTGAGCATCCCGGAGGAAATTTTCATCACACAGGTGGAACTTCCGGCCAAGGGAAGCCTGGACTTCCTTATGCCGGTACAAGGACCCAACCATAGAAAGCAGCGCGCCCCGGTCTCCGCTGTTGATCAGCTCCCGGTAGTAGAGCTTTCTTCTGCCCTCGTCCTGGATCCAGGTATCCTGACGAACGGAATCTGAAGCCAGCAATTCTTCCAGCTCCCGTCGGGAGAGCACAGGCCGGAGTTTGGACAGGGCAGCCGGATTTCCGGTGGGCACATAAAACCTGGCCCCGGGTTGATCTATGGGTTCCAGGGCAAAATACTCCACCCTCCTCCGGTCCACGAGCCGGTTTTCTACCTCCACAATGGCGCAAACACCATGGATGCCATATACGACCTGATCCCCGATCTGATACATGAAGCCCTCTCTTTCCCAGCACACAGCAACCTTACGAAAACATTATAGCAAATCCCTTTGCAATTATCATGTGGGAAAAACGCTGAATTTTCTGGTCAAACAAGGCCTTTTCCATAATAAAAACTGCCACTTGTTCTAAACAAGCGGCAGTTCTCGCGGTTATACGCGTTCGATCTTAATGGTATTTGTATTGCCGTGCTGTCCGTTGATGGGACCACCGGTAAGGACCAGGTTATCACCCTTTTGCAGGCCCAGCCGATCCACGGCAGCCTTCTGCGCGTAGTAGAACATAACATCCATAGTGGGGAACTCTTCCGCCATCACCGGGGTCACGCCCCAGCTCATGGAAAGCCGTCTCCAGATCTTCCGGTCCGTAGTCATACCGATGATATCCACAGGAGTACGGAACCGGCTGACCAACATGGCGGTCTTTCCGGACACGGAGCAGACCACGATGGCCTTGGCGTTCACATCGATGGCCATGGAGCAAACCGCGTGGGAAATGCAGTCCAGATTGTTCTGACCCACATATTCCGTGGACAGGAAACGCTGCTTGTAGTCCGTGTGCTGTTCCGTATATTCAGCGATCTGGGCCATGGCCTGCACCGCCTCCACAGGATACTTACCGGCGGCGGACTCACCGGAGAGCATAACGCAGGAGGTGCCGTCATAAACCGCGTTGGCCACGTCAGAGATCTCCGCCCGGGTGGGGCGGGGATTCTGGATCATGGATTCCAGCATTTCCGTGGCAGTGATGACCCGCTTACCCAGCATACGGCAAACCCGGGTCAGTTTCTTCTGGACCGCCGGGACCTCCACAAAGGGAATCTCCACGCCCAGGTCACCCCGGGCGATCATCACGCCGCTGCATACGGAGCAAATATCTTCCACATTATCCACGCCGGACCGGTTTTCGATTTTGGCGATGATCTCAATATCCTCGCCGCCATTCTCGTCAAGAAGCTGACGGATATCCAGCACATCCTGCTTGGTGGAAACGAAAGAAGCGGCAACAAAGTCCACACCGTGCTTGATGCCGAAAATAATATCGGACTTATCCTGTTCGGACAGATAGGGACCGGACATGACCTTGTTGGGGAAGGACATACTCTTCCGGTTGCTCAGGGTGCCGCCCACCAAAGTCTTGCAGTGAATATCGTTACCCTGGATGGACTCCACCCGGAACTTGACCATGCCATTATTGACAGTCACAATATCGCCGGGTTTCAGGTCCTGATTCAGGCCCTTGTAATTTACGCTGACCCGGGTGGCGTCACCCTCCACCTCATCGGTGGTAAAGGTGAAATCGGCACCGTCCGGGATGGTAACCTTCCCGGCGGCAAAGGTCCGGATCCGATATTCCGGCCCCTTGGTATCCAGCATAATGGCAATGGGCAGGCCCAGCTTCTGACGGACGGATTTGATCAGCTCGATCTTCTTTTCATGCTCCTCATGGGTGCCGTGAGAGAAATTCAGCCGGGCCACATTCATGCCGGCCTGGCACATTTTGGTCAGCACCGTCTCGTTTTCACTGGCAGGACCAATGGTGCAAATAATTTTTGTTTTTCTCATAGAATCCTCTTATTATCCGGTCAGACGTGATTATCTTACCGGTCCGTAATGTTATAATTCTCCTGGACTCCGATTCCCGGAGCATCAGGCGCTTTGATCTCCACAGGCAATTCTGTGGGGAACTGATCCCGGGGCAGCACCACAAGCAGCAGCCAGTCCGCCATATCCGCAGTTCCGATTTCCGGCATCCGGCCCTCCAGCACGATGCTGATCTTTTCCTCAGCCACATAGGCATCGGCCACATACCGAACGGAACCGCTTGCGGAGGCGGCGGGAATCAGCACCAGGTAGTTCTCCGCGAAGAATTCCTCGCCATAGCCCTGAGGCACCGCAATATTTTTGCCCAGGCCGGAGATGGATGCAAAAGCATCGGCAAAGGCATCCGCATTCTGAACCGTCAGGCAGGCACCAAAGGTATCCTGAAAGCGGACCACCCAATTGCTGTCATATCCCGGCAGCCGGAGCTGTTTCATTTCCGCCGTGCCCAGAATGGATGGTCCGACGGGCCGGACAACGGTGGGACCTTCCGAGGGCTTGGTGGGTTCATCCGCAGGTGCCGTGGTCTGGTCCACAGAAGGTTCCGTGGGGTCCGTGGGATCAAGATCCGCGGCCTGAACGCCGCAGCCCGCCAGGCAGGCGGCAAGCAAAAGAACCGCCAGCACTCCGGCAGCATATTTCTTCCAGTTATCAGTCATATGCAGCAACCTCCTTAGGGTCAGCGTACCGGAAGCTTGTGACTCAGGCCGTGTTATCGCTCCGGGTTTTGTTTAATATTACCACAAAGGAAGAAAACCGTCAACGCTTTCAGGGGTGCAAATTGGTCATATTACAGAAATTTTATACTTTGTTAACCAAATGTTTACCTGGAGCATAAAGGCTATGGTCTGGGGAAGCTTCATAAGCTGACCGTACCAGGGCCAGGCATATTCCGAGGAAACCAGGTCCTCCAGGGCTGAACGGTCAACGATCTGCCAGATTGGTGCCTGAGATGCTTCCAGAAGATGATCCAGTTCTTCCCGTACCAGCTCCAGATATTTGGGGTCGTAGGTTTTGGGATAGGGGCTCTTTTTGCGCCACAGGACCTCCTCCGGAAGCAAACCCGTCATGGCCTGCCGCAGCAGTCCTTTTTCCTTGCCCCGGTGGTCCTTAAATTCCCAAGGCACCGCGTACAGGTATTCCGCGATGCGGTAATCACAGAAGGGCACCCGGACCTCCAGGCCATGATACATACTCATCCGGTCCTTCCGGTCCAGAAGGGTCTGCATAAACCACCGGTAATTCAAATTCACCATTTCCTTCATCCGGCGTTCCGTTTGGGGTGTACCGGGAAGAATATCGCTTTCCAACAAGGTTTGCCGGTACCGCTCTCCCACAAATTCCACCGGATCCAGATGTGCCGCCAACTGCGGGTGCAGCAGTTTTGCCCGCTGCAGGGTATTCTGGGCCCAGGGGAAGCCGTCCCGGTCCCGGACCTCCGGATCCCGGTACCATGGGTATCCACCGAAAATCTCATCGGCACACTCCCCGGACAGGGCCACGGTGACCTCCTTCCGGATATCCCCACAGAAGGCCAGAAGGGAAAAATCCACATCCGCCATCCCCGGCAGATCCCGGGCAACTGTCGCCGTTTCCATGGCTTCCACAAGCTGTTCCGGTGTCAGCACCGTCCAATGGTGCTCCGATTCCAGCTTCCGTGTCATCATACGGATGTAATGCCCATCGGAATTGGGCTGGAATTTCCCAGGCACAAAATACCGGTCATTGTTTTCATAATCCACAGAAAATGTCTTCAGTGTTTCCCCACGCTTGCCCAGCTCCTCAGCTACAACAGCGGAAATGATGCTGGAATCCAGACCACCGGACAAAAAGGTCCCAATGGGTACATCGGACACCATCTGCCGCCGGATGGAATCCTGGACCAGCCACCGGACCATTTCCACCGTATCCCCGAAGGAATCCTGATGCTCCCGGTCCCGGAGCTTCCAGTACCGCCGGGCCTGGAATTTCCCATGGGCATACCACCCGCAGCACCCTGGCTCCAGCTCCCGGATATCCTTCAGAACACCGGACCCCGGTGTCCGCCCGGGTCCCAGCAGCAGGATCTGCCCCACCCCGTCCGCATCCAGCTCCGCCCTTACCGTGGGATAAGCCAGGATGGTTTTGATCTCAGAAGCGAACAGAAATCCCTGTTCATGGAGCTTGTAAAAGAAGGGCTTTACCCCCATCCGGTCCCGGGCGACAAAGAGCCTGCCCTGTTTTTCCGCCCACACACCGAAGGCAAAAATACCGTTAAACTTTTCCAGGCAGTCTTCCTTCCACTGTACAAAGGCATGGAGTACCACCTCCGTGTCGGAATGTGTGGCGAAATGATGGCCCAGTGCTTCCAGCTCCGCCCGCAGCTCCCGGGTATTGTAAAGCTCCCCGTTATATACAAGGGAATACCGCTCCCCTTCCCATTCCAGGAGCATGGGCTGATGTCCTCCCTCCGGATCTATGACCGCCAGCCGGGTATGAAGCAGGCAGCACGGACCGCACTCATAAATCCCCGCGTCGTCCGGCCCCCGCCGGAGCATGGTCAGGATCATTTTTTCAAGGACATCGGGATTCCGCTTCAGTTCAATGATTCCAGAAATCGCGCACATTGGCATCCGTCTCCTTTCCCACCTGTATTCTATGCGGGACTTGGAAATACTTTCCTGATATTGTCCGGGAATGAACATTTTTTTCCATTGCGCATATTCTGGTATCGTAACCATGAAGGAGGGATTCCCATGCCACCAACCGGATACATAACAGTCCGGGCCTATGCCAGCGAAGCCCAGCTTCCCCTGCAAAATGTAGCTGTAGCCATCACGGATGCCGATGGAGACGTCATTGCTCTGCGGCTGACGGACCGCAGCGGAAGGATCGAAAAAGTGCCCATAGAGGTGCCGGAGCTGTCCGCAGGACAGCGTCCGGATACCGGAGTCGTTCCCTATACCACCGTCAACATCTATGCCCGGCTGCGGCGTTATCAGCAGATCGAAGCCGAGCAGGTCCAGGTCTTTCCGGATACGGTAACCACCCAGGACCTGCAGCTCATTCCCTTGCCGGAGCTGCCGGAAGCCTGGACCAAAACCGAGATCTTCCGTACTCCGCCCCAAAATCTTTAGGAGGTGCCCATGCCCCCAGTTGTGCCCTATGTACCCCAGCGGATCACCGTCCATTTGGGCGCCCCATCCTCCAACGCGGAGAATGTAACCGTTCCCTTTGTGGACTATGTGAAAAATGTAGCCTCCAGCGAAATCTATCCTACCTGGGATGAAGCTGCCCTGCGGGCCAATATTCTGGCCATTGTATCCTTCGCCCTGAACCGGGTCTATACAGAATTCTACCGCAGCCGGGGCTATGATTTCGACATTACCAACAACACCGCCTACGACCAGTATTTTGTCAACGGCAGAAGCTATTTTGAAAACGTATCCCGGCTTGTGGACGAATTGTTTAACGATTATCTCCGCAGGCCGGGCTTTGTGGAGCCCCTGGCCGCCAAATTCTGTAACGGCACCACCGTCACCTGCGAGGGCCTGAGCCAATGGGGCAGCCAGAACCTGGCCCAGCAGGGTTATAACGCCAATCAGATTCTGACCAGTTACTACGGAAATGTGGAAACCGTGGTCAACGCTCCGGTCCGGGGCATTCAGTCCTCCTACCCCGGAACACCCCTGCGCCTGGGCAGCAGCGGACCCAATGTGGTCGTGATTCAGACAGCCCTGAACCGGATTGCCCAGAACTATCCCGCCATTCCCAAGCTGGCATCCGTGGATGGGGTATTCGGAAGCCGGACTGAAGCCACGGTCCGGGCCTTTCAGGAAATTTTTGACCTGACACCGGATGGCATCGTTGGTCCCGAAACCTGGTACACCATTGTCCGGCTCTATACCGCGGTGACCGCTCTGTCGGAGCTGCGAAGCCAGGGACAGCAGTTCTACGCCATCAACTGGAATCCGGCAGAGGCCCTGCGGGTGGGAAGCTCCGGAGAATCCGTACGGTTCTTACAGTATATGCTTTCCGTCCTCTCCTCCTTCATCCCCAATATTCCCAATGTGACTGTGGACGGAGTCTATGGCAATGCCACCCGGGCGGCGGTGCTGGCAGCCCAGCGGCGTTTTGGCCTGCCGGAAACCGGCGTTGTGGACGCGGATACCTGGCTGGAAATCTACGACCAATATTCCGGCATTGAGAATACGAGTCTGCGAAGCCGGGAAGACTTTCCCAACCAGTCCCCCGCCGCGGTTCCCACCGCCGGGTTTTCCGGCAGCAGAAATACGGCTCGCGGCAGTAATAACCGCTACGCGAAAACGGCAACCTTGACCCAATTCCCAGGCACCGATCTTCGGATCGGTTCCAAAGACCCGGTTCGTCAGGAGGTGGTTCGATGAGACCGGAGGAATCCTTTGTCGGTCAGAGCGTCCGTGGGCTCCAGACCATGCTTCGGGTAATCGCGGAAGCAGACGGCACCATCCCCACGGTGATCCCGGACGGAATCTACGGAAGCGCAACCATGAATGTGGTCTCCGCATTCCAACGGCGATACGGCATTCCGCCCACGGGCATCACGGACCAGGCAACCTGGGACCGGATCGTGGGCGTCTATGAGCCCGCCCTGGACCGGATCGGTGAGGCCCAGGCCATCGAGATTATCCTGGAACCGGATCAGGTTTTCCGCCGGGGTGACCGGAGTCCTTACCTGTATCTGCTCCAGGCGATCCTCCTGTCCATGTCCAACGACTATCCATCCATTGATGCTCCGGAGGTATCCGGGACCCTGGACGGGTCCACTGCCCAGGCTCTGGCGGCTTTCCAGCTCTTAGCGGGGCTTCCGCCAACGGGAGAGCTGGACCGGATCACCTGGAAATACCTGGCCCACCATTTCAGTCTTCACGCCAATCATTTCGCCGGATACTGACACACCGTTGCACCCTTCGATTGAATTCCTTAAATTTTTTCAGAGAAACCCACATTACCTCTTGATTCGTTGGGGACTTGGGCGTATAATAAGCTAAGTGGCGTGACGAACATCCACGCTCTGGAGGAATAACGCATGACCAATATTGACTGGAAAAAAGAAATAATGACCATACCGAATCTGCTGAGCCTGTTCCGGCTGATCCTGATTCCGGTGTATGTGGTGATTTATCTGAATGCCACCGAGGAATGGCACTATTATCTTTCCGCCGGAATTCTGGCAGTTTCCTGCATCACGGATCTTCTGGACGGACAGATTGCCCGGCGGTTCAACATGATCTCCAATCTGGGCAAGCTTTTGGACCCCATTGCTGACAAGGCCACCCAGTTTGCCCTGATTATCTGCCTTGCTTTCCGGTATCCGCTCATGTTCCTGCTGATCTTCCTGTTTGTGATCAAGGAAGGCTTCCAGCTCATCGCCATGGGCATGAACCTGCGCAAAGGCAAGGCCCTGGACGGTGCCCTGATGTCCGGCAAGGTCTGCACCACGGTCCTTTTTGTCACCCTGATCTTTATGGTCATGCTCCCCGGTATGCAGGACCTGACCGCCAACCTGATGATCTGGATCGACATCATTTTCCTGCTCATCGCTTTTGGCGACTATGTCATGGCCTACTACGGAAAAGAATCCAAGGTCACTGACCTGAAGCTCCACACCAAGGAGCCCAAGGAACCCGAAGAATAACAACTACCCCCGGAAGCTTGCTTCCGGGGGCTTTTCGAAGAAAAATGCGGCGGTCTGATTTCAGACCGCCGCGCTCCATATGATCCTTATTCCGAAGGGAGCCTCATACAGGGTGCGCCGTCGGAACATCCGCGAATATTTCCACGGCATCGGCGTCCTGACTCCATTCGTTTCTTCTGAAATCAGTATACCAAAATCCGGGACTTGATTCGTAACGGAATTATTAACAATTCGGGAAATATTTGTATCAGCCCAGCTTCAGGAACTTGCACAGGACCTTGTAGCCGAAGAGCATAAAGGAACCTCTGGCCTTCCAGGGCATCCAGGTGACGACAGCGGGCAGGCTCTTGTGGTACAGGTAATCGTAGAGCTTGGGATCCCGCTCCTTCAGGTCGTCCCACATCTTCTGGTAAGCCGCGCGGCGGACCTCATCGTCGCCGCCGGAGCAGCAGAACATCAGGGTGTTCATCATAATTGCACTCAGATCCTGCAGCAGATACTTCCGCAGGCCCTCGGGCATGGCCATCATTTCGTCGTAGGTGTAAGCACCCAGCATCTGATTCATGACCCGGATCTGCTGATCGTAACGCTTGACAAAGTTGTTGATGTTCACGGACTGATCCGCCCGGCCAATGAAGTAGCGGTACAGGTCCACATCCATGTAGTAAAGCTTCTGCATATAAGGCAGGGGCTGGTAAGCAAAGATGTTATCCACATAGAAGGTATGCTCAGGCAGCACGGTGCCGGAGGCACGGAGCTTCTCGGTCTTATACATCAGGTTATGCATCAGCAGGGTCTCGGAGGCCACGAAGGGCTTGACCTCATCCCAGCCAAAGAACCGGTTCACAGGGAACTTCTTCTCCCAGGAGCGGCACTTCTGGGTGTTGTCCTCCACGTGCTCGTAAACAAAGTTGTGGATATACAGATCCGCCTCAATGCCTTTGGACACATGGCGCTTCAGGGTAATCAGAATCTCCTTCAGGGCCTTCTCGTCCACCCAGTCATCAGAGTCAACCACCTTGTAGAACAGGCCGGTAGCCTCCACCAGACCCCGGTTGACACCGGAACCGTGGCCGCCGTTTTCCTTATGAACAGCCTTAACGATGGTGGGGTACTTCTCCACATAGGCGTCAGCGATGGCGGCAGTGCCGTCCTTGGAGCCGTCGTTGATAATGATGATCTCCACATCCTCGCCGCCGGTAAGGATGGTATCCACTGCGTGATGCAGGTACGCTTCCGAGTTATAACTGGGAATCGCAAATGAAATGAGCTTCATAAAACTCACACTTCCTTTCTTATAATCCGAAATAGTATAACACACTTTTGCGGAAATTGGAAGCCCCTATCCGGGAAATCCTTCATTTTCAGGAAAAATCACTGGGGAATCCCCGCTTTTCCATCGGCTTCCGTCTTGGAGTTCTCAAAAATCTGCACTTTATACAGGCTGTGATAGCCGGAAAGCATATAGGTCACCGCTACGGTGGTCAGGAAATAGGGCATTCCTGCGAAGCCGAACAGCTCGAAAGCAATCAGCAGGGATGTAATGGGACTGTTGGTCACACCGCAGAATACGCCGATCATGCCGCAGGCGGTGACCAGTTCCACAGGCAACCCCAGCAAACCGGCCACACAACAGCCGAAGGCCGCGCCGATGGTAAAGGACGGTACGATCTCGCCGCCCTTGAAGCCGGCCCCAATGGTCAATGCGGTGAACAAAATCTTCAGCAGGAACGCGTACCAGACCACACCGCCGCCATGATGGAAAATATCCTCAATGATGCCCATACCGGAACCCAGATACACATCCGTTCCCAGCAGGAAGGTCAGGGCTACGATCACCGCGCCCACCACCCCAATGCGGACATAGGGGTTCTTCAGTTTTTTCTCCAGCAGATGCTCCGTCTCATGGAGGACCACACAGAACAAAATGCTGACCAGGGCCGTGGCAACGGCAAAGAGCAAAATCAGCGCAAAGCTTCCGGGAGCGAATTCCGGTACATTGGAAAACAGGAAGGTTTCCGGCGGGACCCGGAAAAACTTCGCTGTAAAATTGGCAGATACCGAGGCGATGACGCAGGGCACAAAGGCACTGTACTGCATGGTTCCTACCCGGACCACCTCCATGGAGAAAATAGCCGCCGCCATGGGAGTCCCGAACAGAGCGGAAAAGCCCGCGCTCATGCCGCTCATAATGATGGTATGCCGGTCACTTTCGGAAAGCTTCATCATCCTTCCCAGCTTGTTGGCAATGCTGCCGCCAAGCTGCAGCGCCGCGCCCTCCCGTCCGGCACTGCCGCCAAACAGATGGGTAATCACCGTGGACACAAAAATCAGAGGTGCCATGCGGCCGGGGATATCCGTGCTGGACTGCAGGGATGCAACCACCGTATTGGTGCCCCTGTCGGAATGGTTCTTAAAGATCCGGTACAGGAACACGATCAGAAGACCGCCCACAGGCAGGCCCAGCTTCAGCAAAGGCCACTGCCCTCTCAGGTCATTCACAAACACCAGAACGTGGCCAAAGCAGGATGCCACGGTACCAACAAACACACCGATGCCTAATCCAAGGACAAGCCACTTAAAAAACGCCACAGCGAACCGGGTACCATGGCGCAAATACCCGCGAAGCTCCTCATTTTTCATCATAGATCACTCCTCTTCTTCCAACCGGACTTCCAGCACAATGGGAAAATGATCGCTGGCGTAAACATCGTTGTAAGTATCAGAAATCACCGCATAACGCAGAATTTCAAAGCCCTCAAATGACACCATGAAATAGTCGATGCGGCTGGGATTTTCCTTTTCGCCCCAGTTCTGATATGTGCCGCCATCCATGGTATCCGCCGCCGCGTAACGGGCATCCCGGAAGATCTGCGTCGCGCTGATATAAGTCTGGGACCCTTCCTGGGCGTTCAGATCCCCCATAATAACAGCGGGCAATCCTCCGAAGGAGGCGATTTTATCCAACACAACCTGGATCCCCTTGATCCGTGCTTCATCGCTGACATGATCCAAATGGGTGTTAAACACCACAAAATCCTCTCCGGAGGATTTGTCCGTCAAAATCACATAACTGCAGATCCGGTAGCAGGCAGATCCCCAGTCCTTACTCATGACCTCCGGGGTCTCGGACAGCCAGAAGGAGCCCTTGTCCACCAGGGAGAACCGCTCCGTATGGTAGAAAATGGGACATCCCTCGGCAATAACGGATTCATCCCGGTAGGTGATCACACTGTCATAGTCCGGCATGGACCGGACCAGATAGTCATACTGCCAGGCTGTGGCTTCCTGGAAGCCGATAATCCCGGGAGCCTGGTTTTCGATTCCATCCATGATCAGGTCCGCCCGGTAGAACCAGCTCCGCTGGTTCAGATCCAGCGGTGTCAGGCACCGCAGATTGCAGCTCATAAGCTTCACTGTACCGCTGTCCCCTGCCGGGATCTCAACCGGCTCCTGCCGCAGCAGATACCGGGGAAAATGCCAGAAAAGGACCATACAGGCCAACAGAAGCAGCAGGACAACAAGCATGGCAATTGCCCGAAGCAGCATGGCAATCCAATTCTTTTTCTGTTCCATAGCCGCACCTTTCAAATCGCGAACCCAAGCGGCCGGGTTGTCCGGCGGTTCTGGCGGGTCAGCATGGCCTGGAAGGCCTCCGGCGGGGCATAAAGATTCTGAAGCTTCACCGTCACATCCTCCGCGCTGTCAATGGCATACTGCAGCAGAAGCACCGGCAGCTTTTCCTGCCCATCGTCGGCGCAGCGGCGGCGAACCGCCAGAATGACCTGGGCCGTATTCACAGCCTCCGAATCCGCATCCTTCAAATAATGCTCCGGCACCGTAATTGTAAAATTCCGGTCCGCTTCCGCGAAGATCTCCCGGATTGTCCGCCACAGACTGCTTTTCGCCTCATCGCCCCGCTGGGCGTAGGCATATTCCAGAGCCTCCATAGCGAAATAATCCCCGGTATAAGCCAAAACCTGCCAGTAGCGCAGGGCGGTTTCCGGACTGGATTCCGGGTCCAGGTTCAGCCAGCTCAGGCAGGCCGCCAGCCGGATGCCTCCGGGATCTCCGTCGATCACTGCCTGGCGGTTATCCATCAGAAGAATGTCCATATCAAAAACCTGGGTTTCCCGGACTTCATAATATTTCAGATTGTCTGCTTTCATGTCGTAATAGCTGGACTGGTCCACGGACATGGTATCCATGCTGAGCTTCAGCACGTTGCAGTCCTCCAGTGTCTGGAGGCTCCGGGTCTCGGTCAGCACCTCATGGCAAGCGCTTTTGTAATCCTGCGCCCCCTGGACCGCCAGCATCAGATCCAGAATCCGGCTTTCCAACTGATCCTTTTCCGGCCGTCTACCCCAGAACAGGAGCCGGCCTGTGGTAATGAAGTAACGCCGCATGATTTTCTTCAAAATTGCTTTTTCCATAGCGCATCCCTCTTTTCTTATATAGATACTATATCATGGACCTGTTTTTCCGTCAATCACCCCATTTTCATAAAATAACCGGAGCAGTTGACAAGCCCAGTCCATAAACAGTATAATAACAAAAAAATCGGAAGCAGGTGTGTTATGGACAGCTTGAAGGATAAGATCGTAAGTGCCCATATTGCCGCCAATTATCCCAACGCCCGGATCGTGGAATGGGATGACGCGGACAGCAATCTGAAATTTTACTCCGCCAAAGACCTGAAAAATGCCGATGACGGCTGGTTCCCTCTGTGCGCCAGACTGGACGAAACTACGGGCACCGTGATCTACGGCGGCCGGGACAAGGTCCTGCATACATACACGGAAGGCGAAACCGGTGCCGGCAAAACCACCCGGTTCGCCATGCAGTCCATCCGTGCCCTTTCCTGCACCAAGGGAAAGCCCAGCTTCCTGGTGATGGACATCCACGGCGAGCTGGTGGAAAATCTATATGACCATCTGAAGGAAAACGGCTATAACATCCGGATCCTGAACTGCGACGATCCCAGCCGGTCCGATACCTACAATCCTTTTTTGACCATTGCCAACCGCTGCGCCGCCTCCGGAGTTCTGGATAATCAGACCATCAACGAAGTGCGCCGGATCGCTGAGATCATCCAGCCCCTGGAAACCCTGAAGGACCCCATCTGGGACCAGGGTGCCCAGGCCTACACCAACGGCTGGATCCTGGATAAGCTGGAAGACCTGATCAACGGAGAAATCCAACCGGAACAGATCACCATTTACAACATCATCGAGAACCACTACTGGCTCCGTCAGAAGCTGATTGAAGTCAGCGACTCCCGGACCGGTATAGCGGACCTGTTGAAGATCCCCCACTTCATGAAGAAGGGCGCAAAGGCACTGTCCGTCCAGAAAATGATGGCGGTGACCAACAATGCAGAGCGGACCCGCATGAGCTATTTCGGCGTTATCGAAAACCACTACGATTCCTTCGGCCAGCCCACTCTGTACCAGCTTTCCTCCAGCAGCACCATTCGGATCGACAGCTTCATCGAGGAGCCCACAGCCATTTTCATCCAGTCCGGCAGCACCCGGATCGCCGATGACCTGCTGTCGCTGATGACCAACGAGATCTACAACACCGTGGTCCGCAAGGGGCGGGAAAGTGCCACTAAGCTCCTGCCCAGAAAGATCCACTGCTTCCTGGACGAATTCGCCAACTGCAACATCGCCGACGGTCCGGAATTCATCCGGATGCTGACCACCTCCCGGAAATTCGGAATGTACTGGCATATGCTGCTGCAGTGTGACGCCCAGTTGGACCGGAAATTCGATCCGGATATGGCACGGATCATCCGTGCCAACTGCACGGAGATCTTCATGGGCTCCCAGGATCACGACACCCTGGTCCGCTTCTCCCGCTCCTGCGGAGAAAAGACCGTGGAAGCCCTGAGCAGCCAGATTTCCCAGCAGGGCCCTGTGCTGACCACCGTGGACCTGATCACCCCGGACAAGCTGAGCCTGACCGAAGAAGGTTATATCTATGTCAAAAGCAACCGCAATCCCCTGCTCCTGTCCTACATCGAAGCCTTCTACAAATGCCCGGAATTCAAACCCAATGCCGACATTCTTTCCGTGTATCCCGTCAACCGTTTTGACTATACCTGCACCTATTTCACCCCCGATGACATCACCCCGGAAATCAACCGGAACGAGTTCATCCTTCTGCGGTATATCCATGACAGCGGTACCGTTTCTCTGGAATCCCTCCCCGATGCCCTGCCCGAGGATGCGGCGAACACGCTGTCGGTCCTCCAGGATCTGGAGAAAAAGCGGTTTGTTTCCGTTCTCCACAGGGAGAAGCAGGTAACATCCACCGTTTCCGACAGTGCTTACCAATTCCTGCTTGCAAAATACAAGGACGTACCCCGACAGCCTGTGATCACGGCCCTGACGGAGGACGAATATGAATTACTGAGCTTCATTCGCGGCAGAACCGTCACTTTCCTCCGAGTCATTCAAAAGAACTTTAAGGACATGGACCACGAAGCAGTGATCAAGCAGCTTCTTGCCAAAAATCTGGTGTTTCTGGCACCGAGCGGAGCCATAAAAGTCACCGTAAACAACGGTCTTTACCAGAAGCTGCTTCAGCGGTGCGGCAAACTCGCTGATTTCCAGCTTATAGACCGCTATTACAGCGTCTTCCGGGACTGCATCAAATCCCATCCCGATTATCCGAACATCGATCTTTCCGTCCTAAAAAAGATCACCTGCGTCCCCCGCTGCATCCATAATTATGTGCAGCATTTCACCGCCATGGAGGCCTACGAAACAGAGCATCCCTTCCCGGGTGTTCCCAAGTTCAGGGAAGAAATCAAGCGGATGTTCCTGAACGCCCATGATTATGAGGATACCGCGGCATGGCACCGGGCCATCAAGGAGGAGTTTGCCATCGGATACGGCCTGACCTTCCTGCCGGAAATTGTCCGCAATTGCTACCGCGATGTTGGAAGCGATCTGCTGTCCCACAATGTGAAATGGCTGAAACAGCTTCGGGACGAATTGAACAGTTCCACTGACACAGAATAACACCCTGACAGACAACACGGGTCCCCGGCAATTCGCCGGAGACCCGTGTTTTATTGTGCAAAAAAAGCACATCCTTTCGGATGTGCTTTCTTATTCTGGCGGAGCAGGAGGGATTTGAACCCTCGGTACCCTTTTGGGGTACACACGATTTCCAGTCGTGCCCGTTATGACCACTTCGATACTGCTCCATGGCGGTCAGCTCTTGCCGACTTGCATATAATACACCATAGAGCCGGATTTGTCAAGCATTAATTTTACATTTTTCAGGGAATTATTCCGTTTCCCAAGCCTACAGAATATAGTCCGTGATACAGTCGTACCAGTGCACAAAGGTGTGTCCGTTGATTATGATACGGTCATTGTCCGGCAGCCGCTGGGACCAGCTTTGACCTTCATAGCGGTCCAGCGCCCAGTCATCCCGGTTGAATCTGCGCCATAGCACTGTCCGTCCCTTTTGGTCGATGTATTGGACCGAGCAAACCTTGCAGTCGCTGGTCTCCAGATCCACCAGGCAGACTGTATCATAGTTTTTTCCATTGATGGTCACATCAAACCGTCCCACAATATCCAGCAGCCAGTTTTTGTCCTTGCTGACCAGTCCCTCCGGAGTCATAAAGATATCGCCCTTGGGAACCAAATCCGTCTCATGGCCGCAATTATTATCGCCAAAGCCCCAGGTGGGCATAAACACATCCTCATCCAGGAATGTAATATAATTGCGCGCCTCCCCCTCCGTCCGCAGGGAAGCCAGGTATCGGCAATGGGAATGGGTAAGCTGTGCTACGAAGACCCGGCGCAGGTCCTTGTCTCGGGAGTGATCCGTTTCCCGGGCTGTGATCTCCACGCCCTCCACCCCATGGACCCTGGCTTTTCCGAGAACTTTCATCTCGTAATGATCGGTCCTTTTCCGGTTGGGCAGATCATACATACCCCAGCACAGCTTCTCACCCACTCTGGGGATCAGAAAATAGCCCATAAGCTCTTCCCATTTCACCGGGAACGGCGCTTCGCTTCTGGGCCGGATCGTATATTCCGGTAAAATTTTCGGCAAACGCTTCATAATCAATTCTCCTTTTCCTTTTCGGGGAGCCAGCGGATACTGGGACCGGAATCGGGACTTTGCCGCATGGAGCCGGCTTTTGACGGTCCCAACCGGAATCCCCAGCTTTGCCGCCATATCCGTTTGACTCATTTTCTGCCAGTAATACAGCTCCAGCACCTGCCGGTCCCTGGGCTCCAAACGTTCCAGCGTCTCAAGAACCGGCGAGGGTTCCTCCATCCCCTGCCTTCCCAGGCAGAGTTCCCCCTGCGTCACGTCATCCAGCGGGATCTCCCGTTTATTCTGCCTGGTCCGGTAATAGGCCGCGCAGCAATTCCTGGCAATCGCCAGCAGCCAGGGCCGGAAAGCTTCCGGGTCCCGAAGCTGGGAAAAACGCACAAAGGCCTGCGCGCACACCTCCTGGAATACATCCTCCCAGTCTCCACTGTCCCGCAGACGGTAACGGACATAACGCTGTGCCGCCGGGCCATGCCGCAGCAGCAGTGCTTCAAACAGATCCATATCCTCCCCCCTTCCATGTATTTGAAACCGGTTTCATAATTATAGATGATTTTCATGGTCAAAAGGTTCATTGTTTCCGAAAAAACCAGGCACAATTTGTGCCTGGTCAGCGTGTCAAAAAAGTATCGAAACAAGAATGTCATTGCGAGGAGCCGCCCAAAAGGCGGCGACGTGGCAATCCGCATCCCCTAAAACCTGCGGTTTTAGGCGCACTTTCAGCAAAGATGAAACGTTTTGGAGAACGGATTGCCACACCAGTGTGCGCACTGGTTCGCAATGACAGGTTTTTCGACAGTCTGACCAGGCACGATTTGTGCCTGGTTTTTTATCAGTGAGCAAACTGGCTCTGATAGAGCTGTTCGTAGAAGCCGCCTTTTTCCAGCAGCTCCGCGTGGGTGCCCCGCTCCACGATCCTGCCGTCCCGCATGACCAGAATCACATCCGCCTCCTGAATGGTGGACAGCCGATGGGCCACGATAAAGCTGGTGCGGCCCTCCATCATGGTGTTAAAGGCCTTCTGGATTCGGGCCTCAGTACGGGTATCAATGGAGGACGTGGCCTCGTCCAGGAACAGCATGGGCGGCAGGCACAGCATGACCCGGGCAATGCACAGGAGCTGCTTCTGTCCCTGAGAAAGATTTCCGCCGGATTCTCCGATCACCGTATCATAGCCCTGGGGCAGCCGCTTGATGAAGCCATGGGCATTGGCAAGCTTCGCGGCCCGGATTACCTCTTCCTCCGTGGCATCGGGCTTTCCCATGGTGATATTATCCCGGACAGTCCCGGCCATGAGCCAGGTATCCTGGAGCACCATGCCCACGCTGCGCCGCAGGGTCCTGCGGTCCATATTCCGGGTATCCACCCCATCCAGCAGGATCTGCCCCGCCTCGGGGTCATAAAACCGCATGAGCAAATTGATAAAGGTGGTCTTTCCGCAGCCTGTGGGACCCACGATCGCCACCCGCTGACCAGCTTTCACGCTGATGTCAATATCCTTGAACAGGGGCCGGTCCGGGGAATAAGAGAATTTCAGATCCCGGACCTCCACATTTCCCGCTATCTTGTCCGGACATTGGGGATTTTCCGGCTCCGGGGATCGGGCCGGTGTTTCAATGAGCTCGAAAACCCGCCCGGCACAGGCCAGCGCATTCTGTAATTCCGTCACCACGCCGGAAATTTCATTGAAGGGTTTGGTATACTGATTGGCATAATTCAGGAAGCTGGTCAGATTTCCCACAGTGATCCCGCCGGAAATGGCGGACAAAGCACCCACCAAGCCTACGCCCGCATACACCAGGCTGTTGACAAACCGGGTAGAGGGATTCACCAGGGAGGAAAAGAAAATCGCCTGCAGAGACGCCTTTTCCAGCCGGGTGTTGATCTCATCAAACTGTGCCAGTGTCTCGTCCTCATGGCCAAAAGCCTTCACAGTTTTAATGCCGCCGATGGTCTCGTCGATCAAGGCGGTCTGTTCTCCCCGGGTCTTGGTCTGGAGCTGGAACATGGAATAGGTCTTTTTGGCAATAAAGCCAGCCACCAGCAGGGAAACCGGAGTCACAAGAACCACCACCAAAGCAATGGGGATGCTGATGCGAACCATGAACAGCAAGGTTCCCAAAATAGTCATCACGCCGGTGAAAAGCTGGGTAAAGCCCATAAGCAGCCCGTCGGCAAAGGCATCCACATCGGACACCACCCGGCTGACCAGATCGCCCTGGGGATGCCGATCCAGATAAGACAGAGGCAGCTCCTGGATATGCCGGAAAGCCTCCCGCCGGATATCCCGGGTCACATTGTAGGTGATCCGGTTGTTCATTTCATTCATAACCCATTGACACAGAGCCCCAATGCCGGTGCAAACCAGGATCGTCGCCAGAATCCCAAAGATCTTATCAAAGGCCACATTTCCCGGTTCCAGAATATTGTCAATGGCATCGCCTACCAGAATGGGCACATACAGATTCATAACCACTGTTACGGTAGCCAGAATCAGGGAGAGAATCAGGACCGGCCAGTATTTCCGGACCCGAACCAGCACCTTTTTCAGGACGGTGCCCTGATTGTGTGTTTTCATATCAGCGCACCTCCTTAGGAAACTGAGAATAGTAGATCTCCTGGTACACGGCACACTCACGCAGAAGTTCCTCATGGGTCCCCTGGCCAACCAGCTCTCCGTCATCCAGCACCAAAATCCGGTCTGCGTAGCGCACCGAAGCCGCCCGCTGAGAAACGATAAAGGTGGTAGGCGGGTCCTTCATATCCCGGATCGCCATGCGAAGCCGGGCATCGGTGGCATAATCCAAGGCCGACGCACTGTCATCCAGAATCAGGATTCTGGGCTTGCGGACCAAAGCCCGGGCAATGGTCAGCCGCTGACGCTGACCGCCGGAGAAATTAGCGCCGCCCTGTTCCACAGGAGCGTCCAGTTCTCCCGCCTTGTCCTTCACTACTTCTCTGGCCTGTGCAGTTTCCAAAGCAGCCCAAAGCTGGGCATCCGTAGCCTTGTCATTACCCCAAAGCAGATTTTCCCGAATGGTCCCCTTAAAGAGCTGGGGCTTTTGGGGCACCACACCGATCTGTTCCCGGAGAGATTCCAAATCATAGGAATGTACCGGCTTCCCGTCGATGAGAACGGCCCCCGCGGAGGCTTCATAAAATCTGGGGATCAGATTCACCAGAGTGGATTTGCCGGAACCGGTACCGCCGATAACGCCGATTGTCTGACCCGGTTCGGCAATAAAGCGAATGTTTTCCAGAGAAGGCGCGGCGCTGCCGTCATACCGGGCACTCACATCCCGGAATTCCACAGCGCCCAGGATCGCTCCATCGGCGCTGCCGTTCATCTGATCCGGCTCAAGGGCCAGCACAGACTGGATACGGCCGCCGCAAGCCACGGCCTTGGTGATGGTGATGATCAGATTTGCCATCTTGATCAGCTCCACCAGGATCTGAGACATATAGTTATACAGAGCAATAACCAAACCCTGGGTCAAAATTCCGTGCTCCACCTTAATGGCACCCACATGGATCAATATCACCACCGCCACATTGACGATGACCAGGGTCAGCGGATTCAGCAGGGCTGATATCCGTCCGGCTGTAAGCTGAGCCGCCGTAAGGCGCTGGGTCTTTTCGTCAAAATCCTCGGTCTGGGCCTGTTCCATGGTAAATGCCCGCAGCACCCGAACTCCGGTAAGGTTCTGCCTGGTAGAGGAAGTCACCGCGTCCAGCCGGTTCTGGACCGCTTTGTACATAGGCATAGTAATGAGCATGATGCCGAAAACCACCAGGCACAGCACCGGGATCACCCCAGCGAATACCAGGGCCGCTTCAAAGTCAATGGTAAAGGCCATAATCATAGCACCGAAAACCACAAAGGGCGACCGAAGCAGCAGCCGCAAGGTCAGATTCACACCGTTCTGGACCTGGTTAATGTCGGAGGTCATCCGGGTCACCAGGGTAGATCCCCCCACCCGGTCCAGTTGGGTATAGCTCATGCCCAGAATTTTCTCCATCAGGGCATGACGGAGCCTTCCGGCAAAGCCCACCGCGGCCTTAGCCGCAAAATACTGGGCCGTCACCGCGCTGCCCAGACCCACGATGCCCAGAGCCACCATGACCAGACACATCCCGACGAGGAACCCCCGGTCTCCATTGGCGATGCCGGTGTCCACAATCGCCGCCACCACCAGGGGGATAAACAGCTCAAAGGTAGCCTCCAGCAGCTTGAACAGGGGGCCCAGGATACATTCCTTGCCATAGCCTTTCATATATTTCAACAGATTCTTCAATCATATCACTCCGTTTCCTGCAGCAGAGTCATTATATCACGGTTTTTGTACCAAGGCAACGGAAAATTCCGGTTGACATTTGGACCCAAAACCGATATAATAGCTAAGCTAAATGCTAGTGTAGCACAGTCGGTAGTGCATCTCACTCGTAATGAGAAGGTCGCCTGTTCGAGTCAGGTCACTAGCTCCACAAAGAAGCCAGTCCATTTGGGCTGGCTTCTTTCAGTCTTGTTTGTAACGTGATTGGTAATTCTGAACAATTTTCATATCCTGTTTTCTCCAGCCAATTCGGTAATTATTCAAACATTGTTCATACTTTCAAGTTGTTTATGATATATATTTTATTCAATGTATATATTGATGAATAACTTTTTCTGCATCTTAGGCGGTTTTAAAATGAAGATAAATCTGACACGAATAATTACTGTCGCTTTCATTCTTGGTATATCCATAGTTTTACTGCTTTTCCAACCCACATATCTCCATTTCGATATGCCCTGCATGGAAATAACGAAAGACGGCACACATTTGAATGAAGGCTCCCTTCTATTCACGGGACTGAAGTACCATGATCCTTTAAGCGGTAACTCTTATATCATCCCATTCGATTTCCAGATTCCCGAATATCAGGGATATGAACCCTATCCCCAGACTCGAGAACGGGTCATCAGCAGAATACCCCCAGCAAATCTCATTGGATTCATTATTCGTAAAATTGAAAACGACTTACCTAAAATCACTTCCTGCGATATTGTATTTCACGACGACGGAAGCTGCTGCACCGTTTGCATCGACGGTCGTTATTTTGCCGGCTCCACTACCGGAGATTACGATGCCGCCCTGGAACTGTACGATAAGATTATGTACATTCCTGACAGACCATAGATCCTATTTGCTTGAAACTTGCAGTATGATGCTGTAACGATTCCGTGGAAAAATGCGGCAGTTTTGCGAACAGCAGGAAACCAGCCGTCAGCCTTTGAAGAAACTATGGTATTCCAACAACCAGATATGAACAAAGCCCCCGCCGTTTTGGCGGGGGCTGTTGCTGTCAAATTGCGGGTTCGTCGTGAAACTTGACGGTGATCTTCTCCACATTAGCCAGAGCCTCCTGGATCAGGGCTTCCCGGTCCAGCTTACGCTCGGCGTTGATGACCTGGCCCAGGGTGGGCTTGGTTTTGGGATGCTTGGGAGTGAAGACCGTGCAGCAGTCCTCATACGGCAGAATGGAGGTTTCCAGGGTACCGATCTTCCGGGCAATGGTGACAATATCCTCCTTGTCAAAGCCAACCAGGGGCATGAACACGGGAATATCCACCACAGCACCGGTGACCGCCATGGCCTCCAAGGTCTGGGAAGCCACCTGGCCCAGATTCTCGCCGGTGATCAGGGCACCGCAGCCGTGCTGCTTGCCGATCCGCATGGAAATTTCCATCATAAACCGCCGCATGATCAGGGTAAAGAATTCCTCCGGGCAGTTGTCCCGGATGGCCTCCTGAATCTGGGTAAAGGAAACCACATTCAGGGTCATCCTGCCGGAATACCGGGTCACCAGCCGGGCCAGTTCGATAACCTTATCCTTGGCAAGCTGGGAAGTGTAGGGATAGGAGAAGAAGTGGACGCATTCGATCTCCATGCCCCGCTTGGCCATCATCCAGGCAGCCACCGGAGAATCGATGCCACCGGACAGCAGGCACATGGCCCGGCCACCCACACCGGTGGGCAGACCGCCGGCACCGGGCTCAGCGGGACCGTGAACATAGGCCGCCAGGTCACGAACCTCCACATACACAGTGTAATCAGGATGGTGGACATCCACCGCCACATGGGGGTGGGCCTCCGCCAGACGACCGCCGATTTCCTGGGAAATGGCGATGGAGGTCATGGGGAACGCCTTGTCGGACCGCTTGGACTCCACCTTGAAGGACTTGGCACAATCCAGATCGTCGCCCAGGTACTCCTCGATGGCATTATAAATGGCATCCAGGTTCTTCTCACAGGGACGGCAGCGGCACAGGCTCACCACACCAAAGATGGACTTGCAGGCATCCCAGGCACCTTCCACATCAGCCTCTTCATCCATGGGCTGAACATAGACCGTGGACTGCATGATATACACATCAAAATTGCCGAAGGCCTTCATCCGGCGGCGGACATTCTGACGCAGCTTGTTCTCAAACTGCCGTTTGTTGGAACCCTTCAGAACGATCTCGCCCAGCTTCATCAAAAATATCTCATTCATCAGTAAATACACTCCAAATAATTAATAATCTACAAAATTAACGGTATCTATTTTTATGCCGTCTCCAGCTCGTATACAGGTTTGTAAACAACATAGACAGAATAATTCCCATCGCAAAACATAAATACCAAAAAAAACATTGTTCAAACCACTGCTCAAAACAAAGAAACACAACCAACAACATAAGCCACGCACCGTGCATTATGATATTGGCAGTACGATAAAAAGATAAAACTGCAGGAAAGTTAATCTTTCTTTTTTCAAATTTTGAGTATCGCACATCGGAAAACGAAGCGGCAGAAATGAAGAACCAGCGGTTTAATATACCATAGTTTATAATATACTTTTTCCAATTTGATTTTGACATAGAAACCCTGACTCCGGCAGCCATCCACCCCCGGCAAACCAAGACCATAATCAAGCCAAAAATCAGTAGCCAAAGATTTGACATCTCAGGCCCTCCATTCAGCGATTACCGAGATTCGCGGCCCGATAGGAGATGGCTTCCGCCAAATGCTGGGGCTGGATGGTTACGCTGCCCTCCAGGTCCGCAATGGTCCGGGCCACCCGAAGAATCCGGTCGTAGCTTCTGGCCGTCAGCCCAAGGGCTTCGAAGGCCTGCTTCATCAGCTCGGACCCGGCTTCATCCAGACCGCAGTAGGCTCGCATTTCCGCAGGACCCATCCGGGCATTGCACATACCGGGATGATTGCCAAAACGCTGGTTCTGAACATCCCGGGCGGCATTGACCCGGGTCTTGATGGCGGCGGAGGGCTCCGCTTCCGCTCTTGCCTTCAGGTCCTCAAAATGGACCGCCGGAACCTCCACCACAATGTCGATTCGGTCCAGCAAGGGCCCGGAGATCCGGCCCCGGTAATTGGCCACCGCATGGTCCGAGCAGGTACACCGCCGGGAAGGGTCGCCGTACCAGCCGCATTTGCAGGGGTTCATGGCACACACCAGCATAAATTCCGCCGGGTAGGTTACAGCACCGGAGACCCGGGATATGGTCACCTTACCATCTTCCAAGGGCTGGCGCATCATATCCAGGGTATCGCTGCGGTATTCCGGCAGCTCGTCCAGGAACAGCACACCCTTGTGGGCCATGGAGATCTCACCGGGCCTGGGATTGGTTCCGCCGCCGGCCAGGCCCGCGTTGGACACCGTATGATGGGGCGACCGGAAGGGCCGTTGGGTCACCAGGGGCATTTTGCTGCTGAGCATCCCCATGACGGAGTAGATCTGGGTCACCTCCAGAGATTCCTCCCAGGTCATATCCGGCAGAATGGAGGGCAGCCGCTTGGACAGCATGCTCTTGCCGGAACCGGGCGGGCCGATGAGCAGTACATTGTGACTGCCTGCGGCGGCAACTTCCAGTGCCCGCTTCACATTCTCCTGACCCAGCACATCCTTGAAATCCAGGATCGCCGCATCGGACCGGGTGGGCACCCAAAGTGGTTCTTCTTTCAATACGATCTCGCCGTTGAGTCCTCCGGCCAGTTCTGCCACAGTATGGACCGGGATAATGGCAGGACCCCGGGCCAGGGTCGCTTCCGCCGCGTTTTCCGCAGGGACGAACAGGGTTTCGATGCCCTCCCGTTTCGCCGCCAGAGCCATGGGCAGCACACCGGACACCGGCCGGACCTGGCCGTCCAGAGCAACCTCACCGATGAAAGCGGAGGTGGATTTGGGCCGGCGGACGGAGCCGCAGGCGGCACAGATGCTCAGCAGAATGGGCAGGTCGAAATGAGTGCCGGCCTTCTTCTGGCTGGCGGGAGCCAGATTCACGGTGATCCGGGAGGTGGGAAAGGTCAGGCCGGAATTCTTGGCCGCGGCCCGGACCCGGTCCCGGGCTTCCTTCACCGCCGCATCCGGCAGACCCACGATATCAAAGCCCGGCAGGCCATTGGACACATAGCACTCGGCCACCACCACGCTGCCCTGAATACCGGTGATGCCCAAAGTCTTCACACTGCAGATCATGCCATACTCCCCTTTTTACTGTATTTTCTGCATTATACTCCATATCGGGAAAAATTACAATCTTTTTCGCTGTGGCGAAAGATTTTTCTTGACAGTAAAGTGGCTTGATAATATATAATGACTGTGAAAGGAGGCAATAACCATGAGGAAAATCACACCGCTTCACATTTTCGTCACCCTAATCGTCGCCTCCATTCTCATTCCCCTGCTGATCTTCGGCTGGAACGAACTGCAAACGCAGCCCCTGGATATTGCCATGAACGCAGTCAAAATCACCACCGATGGTCGGATATTCGACGAGGGAGAAATCTGCATCCGGGGAGATATCAAAAAAGAGCTGTTCAAAAGCACCCGTTATCTGGATGCCACCGAATTGCGTATTCTTGACAAGGAATTTCCGGTTGACTACAACAATGCCTATACGATTGTGCTGCATCATGGGAAAAACCGTTTCTCGTTTACCGGATTACTTTATGATTCTGAGACAAACGCAACCGTATCCATTGATATTATCTTCCCGGAAGACAGGTCCTGGTGTATCGTAGAGCTGGGCGGAAAGAATCAGGACTTCTATTTTGTCGGCTCCACGGATGCAAACCCTGATTATCTTGCTATCCTGGAATCGAGCCTTATTCATTGATTCTCAGAGCCTTAACATCATAAACCAACACAATACCCAACACGATCTGCCTGTGTTGGGTATTTTTGTACACATTTCCTTGTTTATTCTTGTTGAAATAAATGATTTTTTACAAAGGACCCCCAATGATGACTTTACAAAACGCGGGTTTGGTGATATGATAGGTGGGACAAAATTTGATTACTTTAGGAGGTAATTCATTTTGGCTAGAAAATTCAAAACTATGGACGGCAATACCGCAGCCGCCCACGTCAGCTATGCCTTTACCGAGGTTGCTGGCATCTACCCCATCACCCCCTCCAGCCCCATGGCCGACAACGTTGACCAGTGGGCCGCTGCTGGCCGCAAGAACATCTTTGGCGACACTGTGAAGGTCGTTGAGATGCAGTCTGAGGCTGGTGCCGCCGGTACCGTCCACGGCTCTCTGGCCGCCGGTGCCCTGACCACCACCTACACCGCATCCCAGGGCCTGCTGCTGATGATCCCCAATATGTACAAGATCGCCGGCGAGCTGCTCCCCTCCGTCTTCCACGTCTCCGCCCGTACCGTCGCCGCTCAGTCCCTGAACATCTTCGGTGACCATTCCGACGTGTACGCCTGCCGTCAGACCGGTTTCGCCATGCTGGCTGAGACCAACGTGCAGGAAGTCATGGACCTGGGCGCCGTTGCCCACCTGGCTACCATCGAGGGCCGCGTCCCCTTCATCAACTTCTTCGACGGTTTCCGTACCTCCCATGAGATCCAGAAGATCGCCATCTGGGACTACGAGGACCTGAAGGAAATGGTCAACATGGACGCTGTCGCCGAGTTCCGCAAGCACTCTCTGAACCCCGAGCGTCCCGCTATGCGTGGTTCCCACGAAAACGACGACATCTTCTTCCAGCACCGCGAGGCCTGCAACAAGTACTACAACGCTCTGCCCGAGATCGTTGAGAAGTACATGGCCAAGGTCAACGCCAAGCTGGGCACCGACTACCAGCTGTTCAACTACTACGGCGCCCCCGATGCCGACCGCGTCATCGTCGCCATGGGCTCCGTTTGTGACGTCATCGAGGAAGTCATCGACTACCTGAACGCCCACGGTGAGAAGGTCGGCCTGGTCAAGGTCCGTCTGTTCCGTCCCTGGCGCTCCGACAAGTTCCTGGCTGCCATCCCCGACACCGTCAAGAAGATCGCTGTTCTGGACCGCACCAAGGAGCCCGGCTCCCAGGGCGAGCCCCTGTACCAGGATGTCGTCATGGCTCTGGCCAAGTGCGGCTGCCACAACGTGCAGGTCATCGGCGGCCGTTACGGCCTGGGCTCCAAGGACACCACTCCTTCCTCCTTCTTCGCCGTGTACGAAGAGCTGGCTAAGGACGAGCCCAAGGAAGAGTTCACTCTGGGCATCGTTGACGACGTGACTTACCTGTCCCTGGACGAGAAGATCTCCCCCAACACCGCTGCTGAGGGTACCATCGAGTGCAAGTTCTGGGGTCTGGGCGGTGACGGCACCGTCGGCGCCAACAAGAACTCCATCAAGATCATCGGCGACCACACCGATAAGTACGTGCAGGCTTACTTCCAGTACGACTCCAAGAAGACCGGTGGCGTCACTGTTTCCCACCTGCGTTTCGGCGACAACGCCATCAAGTCTCCCTACTATGTCAATAAGGCTGACTTCGTGGCCTGCCACAACCCCTCCTACATCACCAAGGGCTTCAAGATTGTCCAGGACGTCAAGCCCGGCGGCGTGTTCCTGATCAACTGCCAGTGGACTCTGGAGGAGCTGGAGCATCACCTGGATGCCGCTTCCAAGCGTTACATCGCTGCCAACAACATCCAGCTGTACACCATCAACGCCATTGACCTGGCCATCAAGGTCGGCATGGGCAAGCGTACCAACACCATCCTGCAGTCCGCCTTCTTCTCCCTGGCTAAGGTTATGCCCGCCGAGGAGGCCATCAAGTACATGAAGGACGCCGCTGAGAAGTCCTACCTGAAGAAGGGCCGCGACGTTGTCGACAAGAACTGGGATGCCATCGACGCCGGTGCTACCGCTTACGTGAAGATCGACGTGCCCGCTGAGTGGGCCAACGCCGAGGACCATAAGGTTGACGTGGAGCTGGCTGGCCCCGCCGATACCGTCAAGGTCGTCAAGAACATTCTGCACCCCGTTGGCCGTATGGACGGCTACTCCCTGCCCGTCTCCGCCTTCGAGGACATCGCCGACGGTCAGTTCCCCCTGGGTGCTTCCGCTTACGAGAAGCGCGGCGTTGCCGTTACCGTTCCTCACTGGGACGAGACCAAGTGCATCCAGTGTAACAACTGTGCTTATGTCTGCCCCCACGCCACCATCCGTCCCTTCGCTCTGACCGAGGAAGAGGCTGCCGCCGTTCCCGCCGGCACCCGTCTGATGGAAGTCAAGGCCGGCAAGGGCAAGGGCGTTTACAAGTACACCATGGGTGTCTCTCCCCTGGACTGCATGGGCTGCGGCGTCTGTATCGGTCAGTGCCCCGTCAACGCTCTGACCATGGTCGCTCAGGAGACCGAGCTGGCACAGCAGGATGTGTTCAACTACTGCGTTGCCGAGGTCGCCGAGAAGAAGGATATGCAGGACAACACCGTTAAGGGCAGCCAGTTCAAGAAGCCCTATCTGGAGTTCTCCGGCTCCTGCGCAGGCTGCGCCGAGACCAGCTATGCCCGCCTGATCACTCAGCTGTACGG
>JAFVWL010000040.1 GCA_017501695.1 Oscillospiraceae bacterium | reverse complement strand
GGTGATTTGGGCAGAAGATTTCGGCTCAGAAAAAGTTTTGAAAACGGCAGAATACTTTGTGTATTGTGGCGTTTTCAAAACGCATTTATGGGGCGAAAGATTCGCCCAAAGCCCAAAAGGGGAGTTTTTAGAGGTGCCCCTCTATTCCATCCACAAAAAATCCATGAATTCGGGTACCAGCTTTTCCCAGTCGGCTTCGCAGTGACCGCCGCCCACCTGGCAGCGCAGCTTTACCGCGGCGCCCTGGGTGCCCAGGTAATCCGCCACCCGCTTGTTCCAGCCATAGGATTTGCTGGAGCGGTCCTCCCGGTTGGGGTCCTTGACCCCGAAGGCCTCCCGGCTGCCCCAGGACAGGTAGAACCGGGTATCCGCCCCGATGGCGCTTTCCCGCAGATCCTTCATCAACGGACGCATACAGAAGCCCATGGCGGTGGAAACGCAGGCAGCCTTGGAGAACCAGCGGTTGTAGTGGGCCCCGCCGTAGAGGGCCATGAGGCCGCCCATGCTGCTGCCGCCGATGGCAGTGCATTCCCGGAAGGGTATGGTCCTGTATTCCCGGTCGATGACGGGCTTGATCTCTTCGACGAGCCATTTCATGGTAGCATCACCCAGGGGTTGGAATTTGTCGAAATAGGTGTTCCGCCTGGCGGGGTACGGCAGATACTCACTGAGCCGATCCTCGCCCTCATGGCTGCATTCCATGCCCACGATGATGATTTTTTTGCCCCAGGTATCCAGGAATTCCTTCAGACCCCAGGATTTTCCGTAGGTGGCGTCCTCATTGAAAAACAGATTGTGTCCGTCAAAGAAATACATGACGGGATACCGCTCCTGGCTGCTTTCGTAGCCCTGGGGCAGGTAGATGTGCAGGGGCCGGTTGGTCCCCTTGGGGGAATAAACGAAGTCACGTTTGACGATCATAAGGAAGCCTCCTTGTCTTTCTTGCGGCAGAACTCCGGAATCAAAATGGCTGCGCATTGGCCCAGGAGTCCGGTGCCGATGAAAATGGCACAGTTCATAAAGAATTGCTGCGGCAGAACCCGGATGATCTGGTCCTGATACCCGTTGAAGACCCAGTTGTCCTTACCGGGGAAGAAAATGCCGTGGAATACCACGAAAGCACGGTTAAAATCCATGGCCGCCAGCACGGCGACAAGGGTTACGACCGTCAGCATAGCCAGGGCGCCCCAGGCAGCGGCGCTTCTGCGGCCCAAACGCAGGGGGCCGATTCTGCCCATCCGCCGCAAACCCAGAAGCACAAGGATACAGACCGCGGAAGACATCAGCACCGCGGCGTTCAGGTTGAAAAGAACCCTGCAGTCCTCAAAATGGGCTTTCCCGCTTTCGGACCAGGCCATGTCACCGGTGCCGAATCCCCGGCCCGGGATGGTAAGATAATCCAGCACCTGGTCGTATGCTTCCCGGATCTGGTCCGCGGAGAAGCCGCTGGTCCTTGGAAGATCCAGGGCCTCAATATGGGCATAGTAAAAGGGCCGAATATAAATTGGCAGGGAAATGGAAAACGTGAGAACAAACAGGAATACCGCCAAAGCGAACAGCGCAGCGGTGCCTGTGCCCCGCTGGGTTTCGGATGAAGCTGTCATGCATCGGCACCTCCCTGGAACTTTGGGATTATTGTACACCGGAAACGGACAAAAAGCAACAGGCGACCTCTAAAAACTCTCTTTTTGATGATTTGTGCGAGGGATTATTACAAGGATCCGTTAGGGCAAAAGATCCGTCCAAATCGCGAAAGGGGAATTTTAGAGGTGCCCCACAAATTTGGAGTGAAACACATGAACCGAATTTCTCTGACCGGAAATCAGCTCAAGCTCATCGCCCTGGTGACCATGACCGTGGACCACGCGGGAATCCTCTTGTTCCCCGAGGTTCCGGTGCTGCGGGTCATCGGGCGGCTTGCCTTTCCCATATACGCCTTCCTCATCGCCGAGGGCTGCCGCCACACCCGGAGCATGGGCAGGTATTTCGGCACTATAGCCGCCTTCGCGGCGGGATGCCAGCTCTTCTTTCTGTGCTTCAACGGCTCCCTGCGCCAAAGTGTTCTGGTGACCTTTGCCCTGTCCATTGGGCTGGTCTGGCTGCTGCGGGAGGAACGGCTGCCGTCCGCGGTCCACAACCTTCTGGTGGTCCTGGGCTTTTTGGGGGTTCTGTTCCTTTGTGAGGGGCTGCCCATGCTGCTCCGGGGAACGGACTATTCCGTGGATTACGGCGCCGTAGGGGTCCTGCTGCCGGTGCTGGTCTGGCTGGGCAGAAACCGGCAGGAACGGCTGGGGCTGTTGGCCCTGGGGACCGTGATGCTGGGCTTCACCTACGGCGGCATCCAGTGGTGGTGCCTGGGGTCTGTTCCCCTGGTGATGCTTTACAACGGTCTCCGGGGAAAGGCAAAGCTGAAGTACCTGTTCTATGTATATTACCCCCTGCACCTTGTAGTACTGTACGGAATCCGAATACTGTCCTGACGCAACAGCGCTTTATCCCCCTGAGTCGACCATATCCAGGATCTCCGGCAGTAATTCCATCTCCGTGATATATTGGATTAGTGCTTTACTCAGATATTCTTTTGAAGCAAACAAATGACGATCCGATTGTCCTTGTATGTAGTGCTGGCAAGCAGGCGCATCCGGCATTCGTCTTTTGATTTTCGGAAAACCGCAATGTCCACAGTAGACCCGAATGATTCGGTTTTCTATAAAGGTATAATGACGATGGTAATTGGCGCAGTTTTGACAGATCTCCTGATCCATAATATCACCTCATTCACATTTTAACCTGTTTCAGGTTAAAAGTCAATAATCTGTTTCAGGTTATAGTAAACTGTACATGAGGTGATCACAATGTACAGACGCATCCGTGACCTCCGGGAAGACCGGGATCTAACCCAAAAACAGATCGCGCAGATGCTTGGAATGTCCCAAACAGGTTATTCCAAATATGAAACAGGAGAAAATGACATCCCCACCCAGGTTCTGATCCGGCTGGCAGATTTCTACGGAACCACCATCGACTACTTGCTGGAACGGACAGACAAGCGTTGACCCATCATTTACCCCCCTTCGCTCAGGAATACGGATTTTTCGACAATAATAATTATCCATTCTCCATTTTCAATTCTCAATTCAAAAAAGATGGCCGCCGGGATTCCGGCGGCCTTTTTGCGGAAGGGGAACACATGAAGAAGATCGGTTTCGGTCAGGTCAGGTTCAGGAACCGGGCCGGGTCCACAGCGTCTCCATCCTGGGTGACGGAGAAGTGGACATGGTGGCCCAGGGCCGTCTCCAGCAGGGCTGTAGTGCCCACGGTGCCGATGGCCTGGCCCAGCTTTACTTCATCCCCGGGGGCCACCAGAACCTCCTGGGACAGGCTGGAATACTGGGTGATATAGCCGTCGGCATGGCGGATGACCACGGTCATGCCCATGGTATCATCCTCAAAAACCGTGTACACCACACCGTCCGCCGCGGCGCAGACCTGGGTCCCCGGTTCCGCGGCGATGTCCAGGCCGTCATGGGTCCGCCAGTCCCGGGTGGTCTGGTTGTAGCTCAGGGCATCCATGGCGTAGACCGCCACGGTCTGGCCTTCCACGGGAGAAGCAGTCTTCAGAGGCTCGGGCACCGTGGGAACGGTGGGCTGGAAACCCTCGGTGGGATCATCCGTAGGGATGGTGGGCAGCACCTGATGGGGCTTGGTGGCCACCACCGGGAGATCGTCCCCGGGGAGCGTTCCCGCCACAGTCTGATTCGGGTCATTCTGATTGGGGTCCTCCCCGGTATCCCGCAGGGAGAACAGGTATCCGCTTACGCCGATTACAACGGCACACAGCCCAAGGGCTATGTAGTAGCCCATGCTGCTGCGGTTTTGTTTGTTGCTCATGTTAAGCACCTCCGAAAACCAGTATTGCCAGCTTTTCGGAAAATAAACCAGGGAATGGAAAATAATGCGGATTATTTCCTTCAGAGCAGCTAGTCCCCATCGCCACCCCCGTGTCTTTCCGAGGCCGAAGGCCGTGGGAATCTCCTGCCGGATAGCTGCGAAACCTGACGACCAAAATTCATCGAAAGTGTTCGATGTTAATTGGACCAACAATACTCATATATCGGTACTGGATATTGCCACGTCGCTTCGCTCCTTGCAATGACATGGTTTTCGTTACCCGGGTTCGTCGGCCGGTACAATTCAGGGACCGGACTCCCGGAGGGCCCGTCCGGCACCCCTTATCCGGCCCTTCGGGCCGCCCTCCATCCAAGTGGGTGGTTTTTTCCGGGATTTGTGGAAAACCTACAATTGGGGCTGCGTGGAGGCTGGGTTCCGGCAGGGTCCCGGCGGGGCGATTTGAAAATAATGACGGATTTGGACGGAATTTTCGTTGACAAAGCGCGGATTTTGCGATATATCTATAATTGATTTAATTCACCCAAAAACATACAGAAACGGGGGAGGATAATGGCTAAAGAACTCATTCGGCTCCAGGACCTTGTTATGGAGTTCGACGGAGAACGGATACTTGACGGTATCAACCTCTACTTCAACGATCACGAATTTCTCACGCTGCTGGGACCCTCCGGCTGCGGCAAGACCACGACCCTGCGGATCATCGGCGGCTTCCTGACGCCTACTTCCGGCAAGGTGCTTTTTGACGGGAAAGAAGTCAATGACGTGCCGCCCTATCAGCGGCAGGTCAATACGGTCTTCCAGCGTTATGCCCTGTTCCCGCACCTGGATGTTTACGATAACATCGCCTTCGGCCTGAACGTGGCTAAGGTGGACAAGCAGGAGATCCACGACCGTGTCCACGAAATGCTGGGCATCGTGGGTCTGAAGGGCTATGAAAACCGGCGGGTGGAAAGCCTGTCCGGCGGTCAGCAGCAGCGTGTTGCCATTGCCCGGGCGCTGGTTAACCGGCCCAAGGTGCTGCTGCTGGACGAGCCTCTGGCGGCACTGGACCTGCGCCTGCGCAAGGATATGCAGAACGAGCTGAAACGGATCCAGCAGGCCATGGGCATTACCTTCATCTATGTGACCCACGACCAGGAGGAAGCGCTGTCCATGTCCGACACCGTGGTGGTTATGGACAAGGGCCGCATCCAGCAGATCGGCCGGCCTGAGGATATTTATAACGAGCCCAAGAACGCCTTCGTGGCGGACTTCATCGGTGAGTCCAACATTCTGGACGGAACCATGCTGGCCGACTACAAGGTCCGCTTCTTCGGACGGAACTTTGAATGTCTGGACAAGGGCTTTGCTCCCAACGAGCCTGTGGATGTGGTCATCCGGCCCGAGGACATCGACATCGTTCCTCCGGAGCAGGGCCATCTGGTGGGCACCGTTACCAGTGTCACCTTCAAGGGTCTGAACTACGACATCATCTGCGAGTTCCGGGGCTTCAAGTGGCTGATCCAGACCACGGATTTCCACCCCGTAGGTGCCACCATTGGTATCCTCCTGAATCCTGAGGATATCCACATTATGAAAAAGAGCGAGTATTCCGGTATGTTTGGTGACTACAGCTCTTACTCCGCTGAGTACGACGAACTGACGGAGGATGCCGGAAATGAAGAAGACTAACGCTGCTTTGCTGTCCACACCCTATATTGTGTGGATGGTGGTCTTTACCCTGGTTCCTCTGGGCGTGGTCTGCTTCTACGCCCTGACCGACGCCGCCGGCAATTTTACCTGGGCCAATCTGCTGGAACTCCGGGCTTACCTGCCGGTGCTGTGGCAGTCCATCCTCTATTCCCTGGCGGCGGCATTCATCTGCCTGCTGCTGGGCTATCCGGTGGCCTACTACATCTCCCACCGCAGCCCCACCGCCCAGAAGTTCCTGTATATGCTGATCATGCTTCCCATGTGCATGAGCTTCCTGCTGCGCACCCTGGCCTGGGTAGGCTTGCTGCAGGATACGGGCATCATCAATGATCTGCTGGCATCCCTGGGTCTGGCCCGTCTCAAGCTGATTCGTACCCCCGGTGCGGTGATCCTGGGTATGGTGTACAACTACCTGCCCTACATGATCCTGCCCCTGTACTCCACCATTTGCAAAATTGACCACCGGCTCATCGAAGCCGCGGAGGATCTGGGCTGCACTCCGGTGCAGGTATTCTCCAAGGTCATTCTGCCCCTGAGCGTTCCCGGCATTCTGTCCGGCGTCACCATGGTGTTCGTCCCCGCCGTGTCCACCTTCTATATTTCTCAGAAGCTGGGCAATCCCAGGGATACAGTGCTGATCGGCGACATCATCGAGCGTCTGTTCAAGCAGGCAGACAATCCCAACCTGGGTGCGGCCCTGAGCCTGGTGCTTATGGCTCTGGTCTTCGTCTGCACCGGCATCATGAACCGCTTCGGCGGTGATACACAGGAAGGGGATGTGATCGTATGAAACACGCAAACCGCATCATCACTGCCCTGATCCTCATTTTCCTGTATATCCCCATGGCGGTGCTGATCGTCGCGTCCTTCAACACCGGCACGGATATTACGGAATTCGAGGGCTTCACCCTGCAGCAATATGTCCGGCTGTTCCAGGATGACAAGCTCCTGGGCCTTCTGGGCAACTCCCTGCTGATCTCCATTCTGGCCAGCGGCATTGCCACCGTCTTCGGCACCCTGGCTGCCGTGGGCATCAACAGCCTGAATCCCAAGCTGCGCAAGCTGGTCATGAGTCTGACGGACATCCCCATGACCAACCCGGATATCGTTACCGGTATCTCCCTTTCCCTGCTGTTCGTTTTCGTCGGTACCACCATGCTGGGCCAGAAGGAAAGCCTGACCTTCTGGACGTTGCTGATTGCCCACATCACCTTCAACCTGCCCTATGTCATTTTGAATGTGATGCCCAAGCTGAAGCAGATGGACGCTTCCCTGACGGATGCCGCCATGGACCTGGGCTGCACCCCGGTCCAGGCCTTCTTCAAGGTGACCCTCCACGAGATCATGCCCGGTGTCATCTCCGGTGCCATCATGGCCTTTACCATGAGTCTGGATGATTTCGTCATCAGCTATTTCGTCACCGGCAACAGCTTCATCACCCTGCCCGTAGAAATCTACTCCTACGTGAAGAAGCCCGTGGCGCCTAAGGTCTACGCCCTGTTCACCCTGCTGTTCCTGCTGATCTTCGTTTTGATGGCTGCCATGAACCTGATGCAGCTCCGGGCAGACCAAAAGAGGAAGGAAACCCGGGTCCGGGTGGAAACCGAAGGAATGAAGGTCTTCAAGCGGTTGGTAGCTGTCACTGCCGCGGCGGCACTGGTCATCGGCTGCGGCTGGCTGATCCTGCACCCGGCGGAGGAAAAGGTGACCCTGAATGTGTACAACTGGGGCCAGTATATCTCCGAAGGACAGGATGACACCATCGATGTCATCGCGGAATTTGAAAACGCCTATCCATGGATCGACGTGCGTTATTCCACCTATTCCGACAACGAAACCATGTATACCAAGCTCTCCGGCGGCGGCATCACAGTGGACGTGATCATTCCCTCCGACTATATGGTGGCCCGGCTCATTGCCGAGGGTATGCTGCTGGAGCTGGATTTCAGCAACATCCCCAACTACGCCTATGTGGACGAGGCTTTTAGGAATACCGCCTACGACCCGGAGAACAAGTATTCCGTCCCCTATACCTGGGGCACCGTGGGCATCATCTACAACACCAAGTATGTAGACGAGGCCGATGTGACGGGCTGGGAACTGCTGTGGAACAAGAAATATGATGACAAGATCCTCATGTTCGGCAACTCCCGGGATGCCTTTGGCATTGCCCAGTACCTGCTGGGCTATGACGTGAATACCACGGACCCGGCAGAGCTTCGGGCCTGCGCCAACAAGCTGAAGGAGCAGCGGCCCATGGTCCAGCAGTATATCATGGACGAGATTTTCGCCGCCATGGAAAATGAGGAGGCCTGGATCGCCACCTACTACGCCGGCGACTGCCTGACCATGATGGAGAACAACCCGGATCTGGCCTTCTATTTCCCCCAGGAGCAGGGCTTCAATATGTTCATTGACGCCATGTGCATCCCCACCTGCTGTCAGGAGAAGGAAGCCGCGGAGCTGTTCATCAACTTCCTGTGCGATCCCTGGATCTCCGGCCAGAACATGAACGCCCTGGGCTACTCCACCCCCATCAGCGCGGCCAAGGACTACATGGACCCGGAGATGGTGGAAAGCGAACTGGCATACCCCAGCGAGGAGATCCTGGTCAACGCTACCAGCTATGCCTACCTCCCCGAGGAGATCACCCAACTGGTGGAGGCCCTGTTCCAGGAAGCCACCAAGCTCATTGACTGATTAAAAAGGGGCTGCCTCACCAAGTGAGGCAGCCCCTTAGATTATCAAAAAAGCATCGAAACCGGAATGTCATTGCGAGGAGCCGCCCCAAAGGCGGCGACGTGGCAATCTCCAGCACCGTCTTATGCAACCAGCCATCCAATTAACATCGAACATCTACAATGGACTTTGGTCGGCAGATTTCACCAGCATCCACCGGGAGATTCCCACGGGCTGTCGACCCTCGGATTGACAGGATATTCGGTGATTGGGTGCGTTTGTCGTTGCCACGCAATAATCGTTACCTGGTTGGCGGGGTCATGACCCCGCCCTACGATAAATATCCACGGGATTGCCACGGGCACTTTGTGCCCGTGGCAATCCCGTGCTTGTGGGCTGTAGGGCGACCACAAGGGTCGCCCTACGAATTCCCCGCCCTGCGGCCCATAATTTTGCATTCTGCATTGAAAAAATCCCACTCAAAAAAGAGCAATGTCATTAAGTTAAGAAAAGCTGGATCTCACAGAAATGAGGGATCCAGCTTTTTCGTAACAATTTTAGAAATAATGCTTGACAAAGGAGAAAAAATGTGCGGCCTTTTTGCTAATTGCGATTAGCAAAAAGGCCTTTG
>JAFVWL010000039.1 GCA_017501695.1 Oscillospiraceae bacterium | reverse complement strand
TTCGGCTGCATGGTCTTGCTCAGCATCAGATACACCGCACTGAGCTTGAACTCCTTGGTATACTTTTTTCTCTCGCCTTTGGGCATCTCGATCTCTCCTTTTGTCATTTCGTGAGTTGTCCAAAAACATTATACCACATTCATCGCCCTCGCAATGACATGGTTTCTTACGATCAACTGATGTAGTGCTCTGTCAGGGCATCCAAAGAGGTTGTCCAATACCGGGCATTCAGAAACACATCGGTGCCAACGGCATCGTAGGCGGACTTGCACAGCATCACATCGTCCCCCAGAAGGACGACGCTCAGGGCCCGGACCGATTCCGCCGTTGTCACCGCGCCTGCCGCATCCATGATTTGGTGAAAGCAGCCCTCCGGAGTGAAGACCGTAGCGATGTCCACAGCCACCGCCGTGACCCTTTCCCCGTTCAGGAGGATTTCCCTGGGTGGCTGGGCCCAGGCAAATTTCACAGCCAGCTTTACCTTCCCCGGAATGTCCGCCGCCCCGATTTTCACCAGGGCAGACTCCGTAACTTTTTCGATTGCTTGAACCGTTTCTGCCGTTAATTTCATGGGAACCTCCCCTTTCTGTTCTGTTATTATAGCAAAACCACCCCGGAAGCACAAGAGGCTTTCCGGCGGCAGGGTCGCCCCCGCGTGTGAATTATCCCACAGACCGCAACAAGGAGGGTCAAAGACCCTCCCTGTGACATATTTCCTGTTATCGGTTCTTGCCCAGGAAGAAGACCACCAGGACACCGGGGCCCGTATGGGCACCGATGACGCCGCCCACATAGCCGGTAACAACATTCTTCGCGCCGGCGGCCTTCAGCAGGGCTTCCAGAGCCGCCGCGTCCTCGGGGCAGTCACCATGGCCGATGGCCACGGTATCGAAATCGACGCAGTCCTCCGCCAGCTTCTTTGCCAGGTATTCGATGGATGCCTTCCGGCCCCGGGCCTTGGCTACGTTGATCAGGTGGCCCTCGTCATCCACATGGATGATGGGCTTGATGTTCAGCATCCCGCCGAAGAAGGCGGTGGTGGCGCTGATCCGGCCGCCGCGCTTCAGATGGTCCAGGTCATCCACGGTGATCCAGTGGGCCAGATGCAGCTTGTTGTCCTCCACCCAGGCAGTCAGGTCCGCCAGGCTCATGCCCTGGTCCCGCTTCCGGGCAGCCAGGATCACCAGCAGGCCCTGACCCAGAGCCGCCGCCAGGGTATCCACCACGTTGATGGTCCGCTCCGGATAAACCTCCCGCAGCTCCTTGGCGGCGATGACCGCGGACTGGTAGGTGGTGCTCAGGCCGGAGGAGAAGCACAGGGCCAGCACATCCTCTCCGGCTTCCAGGATGGGCTTCATAATGTTCACCCAGCCCTCGGGATTCACGGCAGAGGTGGTGGCCGTCTCACCGGCCCGCATGCTGTCATAGAAGGTCTTCAGCTCCGCCGGATCGTTGAAATTGTCGTAGGGCTCGCCTTTATACAGGATGGTCAGGGGGGCGTATCTGACCCCCAGCTCCTGGTACTGCTGCTCCGTCAGGTCGCAGCAGGAATCGGTGATGATTTGATATTTCATAAAACACACTCCTGTTTTGTACTTTGTTTTTCTTTACAACGGCAGGGCTCCCGGATATAATGGAGGGAAGCCGCCGGATTTACCCTTGCATCTTACACCTCCGGGGCCAAAATGTCTTCCCTGAATCCGGAGAATCTACCGCCGGTGGGATTCTACTATGGGGAGAGGGAAAATTCTACCCCCGGTAGACCCCTGTTTTCGGCAGGCGACGGAGCATTTCAGTGTAAGTTTAAGCTCTGTAGGGGAGGGTCTTGACCCTCCCCTGCTATGGCGCATATTTGGAGGAAGCATTATGACCGACTTTTTATTAAAACTATTCATCCCCAAGGGAGGCGAGCTGACGGACTCCGACACCCGGCTTGCCGTGGGCCGGCTCAGCGGCGGTGTGGGCATTGGGTGCAACCTGGTGCTGTTCGTCCTGAAATTTCTGGCGGCCCTGGCTACGGGCTCCGTTTCCATCATTGCCGACGCCATGAACAATCTGTCCGATGCCGCCAGCTCCGTGGTGACCTTTGTGGGCTTCAAGCTGGCGGAGCGTCCCGCCGACGAGGACCACCCCTACGGCCACGCCCGGTATGAATACCTGTCCGGCCTGGCGGTGGCGGGACTGATCCTGGTCATCGGCTTCGAGCTGGCAAAATCCTCCCTGGAAAAGCTGCTGAACCCGGCCCCGGTATCCTTCACCCTGTCCGCCGGACTGGTGCTGGCCGCGGCCATGGCGGTAAAATTCTGGCTGTTCCGGTTCAACCGGACCCTGGGCAAAGCCATCGGCTCTCCCGCCCTGGAGGCCACGGCCCAGGACAGCCGCAACGACGTGCTGACCACCGCCGCGGTGCTGGCCGCGGGGATCATCGAATACTACTCCGGCCTGGCCGTGGACGGCTGGATGGGCCTGGGGGTAGCCGGATTCATCCTGTGGAGCGGCGTGAATATGGCCCGGGAGACCATCAGCCCCCTGCTGGGAGAAAATGCCAGTCCTGCCCTGCGGCAGGCCATTGTGGACACTGTGACCCGGGAGCCCAAGGTCCTGGGCTATCACGACCTGATGGTCCACGACTACGGCCCCGGCCAGCGGTTCGCCTCGGTCCATGTGGAAATGGACCACCGGGAGGACCCCCTGGTGTGCCATGAGATCATCGACAATCTGGAGCGCGCCTGCATGGAGGAGCACCGGGTCCATCTGGTGATCCACTACGACCCGGTGGTCACCGGGGATCCGGAGCTGGATGCCCTGAAGGCCCGGGTCACGGCGCTGCTCCAAAGCCAGGACCCCCGGATCTCCATCCACGACTTCCGCATGGTCAAAAGCGCCGGACATACCAACCTGGTCTTCGACGCGGCGGTGCCCGCGGAGCTGCTGGAACAAAAAAAGGCGATCCGCCAGCGTCTGGAAGATACCCTGAACCGGGACGCATCCAGAAAATACTACTGCGTGATCACCTTTGATTTGGCGGAGCTTAACTGACCCGCTTTTTGCTGAACACCGCGGCGCTGAGCAGCAGGGCCCACAGGAACAGGCTCAGCAGCCATACCCGGCCGCAGAACATGGGGGCGGATACCAGGCCCAGGACCACATAGACCACCTGGCCTTCAAAGGCGGTCATGACCACGGACCAGACATTCAGCAGCAGGGCTCCCAGGGTCAGGCCCAGGGACACGGCGCTGATGATGCCCACTTCCTTCCGCCGGCCCCGGTACAGCAGTACAAAGCCCGGTGCGAAGAACAGGACGCTCAGAAGCAGCAGCGCCACGGAAGCCAGGTCCCCGGGCTCCGGAATAAATCCCAGTCCGGCGCAAAGAATATAAAGACCGCCCCAAAGGACGAACAGATGCTTGTCAGTCAGTTTGTTCAGCATAATAGGACTCCTTTTGAAAATACGGGTGTCATTGCGAGGAGCGAAGCGACGCACCCCAGGGTGGTCTCTCTTGCCCTTCGGGCAATTCACCTCCTGGCAATCTCCCGGTGGAATGAAAGAACATCTGTCATCTAAAGTCCGTCGTAGATGTTCGATGTTAAATGGAAAGCTTGTCCCTTCGGTCGGTACCGGAGATTCCCACGGGCGCAAGCGCCCTCGGAATGACAAAATCGGGGGTGCGGGGTTGCCCTTTGCCGGCATCTGCGATGCCGCAAGGGAGGGTCAAGACCCTCCCCTGCAAATCGGGGGGTCGTGTTTGATGGGTCTCCCCTACGCGGGGATCGGGGACAACGGATGGCCGCCCCCAGGATCCACAAAGCCTTTTGCGTTCCGCGTTTTCTATATTTTACCCCAAGCGCGCCCATTTGACAAGCATAAAAATGGGGCTGGACAGTGGAGGAATCTTCTGCTATAATGGTTGAATAAAGCATGAAAAGGGGGAGCTGTTCCCATGAAATGTCCCTTTTGCGGTGATCAGGAAAGCAAAGTCGTGGATTCCCGCCACAGCGATGACGGTCTGAGCATTCGCCGGCGCCGGGAGTGTCTGGCCTGCCAGCGGCGATTCACCACCTACGAGATCGTGGAAAGTCTGCCCATCGTGGTGGTCAAGCGGGACGGCACCCGCCAGGCCTTTGACCGGGATAAGATCTTCAATTCCATGCTCCGGGCCTTCGATAAGCGGAAGGTGGACTCCGCCGATCTGGAGCGCATCACCACCGAAATCGAGCAGGTCATCCAGAACACCCTGGAGCGGGAGGTCAGCACCGACAAGATCGGTGAGATGGTCATGGCCCGGCTGAAGCCCATCGACGAGGTGGCCTACATCCGGTTCGCGTCCGTGTACCGCCGGTTCCAGGACGTGAACAGCTTTATTCATGAAATCAATCAGTACCTGGGCGAGAATAAGGAGTAACCTATGGACCTTCCGTTTGAATTAGACACTGAATTTTTGAAGTCTCTGCTCAATGACTTCGACCTGATGACCCTTCTGCCGGATCTGGCGGACGTGATGACCTGGCTGGTCACCGCCGTGGAGTATGCCCTGGTCATCGGACCCATGCTCCTGGTGGCCCTGGGTCTGCTGTACCTGCTGCTGCCCACCAAGGAGGCCAACCATTTCGTGGGCTACCGGTTCTTCTGGGGCATGGGCTCCATCAAGTCCTGGCGGTTCACCCAGCGCTTTGCCGGTGCCGTGTGGACGGTGCTGGGCCTGGTGCTGGTGCTGGAAGCCAACGACTTCCGGGCCCAGATCGCCGGCATGGAGAATCTGGAGCTGATGTACCAGTCCATCGAGCTGCTGCTGAAGCAGGTCTATTATGTGGTGGTAAGCTGCCTGGCTGTCAATGTGGTGGTGTTCCTGATCTTTAGCTTCACCGGCGAGATCCGGTGGGTCTGGCGGAAGCTGGGCGAGCTGATCAGCAAGGGCATCGGTATCCTCATGGCCAACATCCGGCAGGGGAAAACGGACAAGCCTGAGAAGCGTTCGCGCCGGACCCCCGGCCAGAACGCCAAGCCCCAGAACGATCCCCAGAGCAATCCCGAAATCCAATAATGAAAAACCACCCTTTCGGGTGGTTTTTTCAGACTGTCGAAAAACCTGTCATTGCGAACCAGTGCGCACACTGGTGTGGCAATCCGTTCTCCAAAATGTTTCATCTTTGCTGAAAGTGCGCCTAAAACCGCAGGTTTTAGGGGATGCGGATTGCCACGTCGCCGCCTTTTGGGCGGCTCCTCGCAATGACATTCTTGTTTCGATACTTTTTTGACACGCTG
>JAFVWL010000038.1 GCA_017501695.1 Oscillospiraceae bacterium | reverse complement strand
CCCTTCATCCACGCTGTGGGCGGCTCCTGGGTCTGCCCCAAGGCTGATGTCGCTGCCGGCAACTGGGAGAAGATCACTCAGCTCTGCATCGATGCCCGCAAGGCTGCCAAGGGCGAATAACTCCGTACATTAAATAATAATATATATTTGAAAGGATTCTGATTAACATGGCAAGAATTGTTACCTTCGGCGAACTGATGCTGCGTCTGCAGCCCTACAACTACGAGCGTTTTGTCCAGGCTTCCAATGTCGAGTTCACCTTTGGCGGCGGTGAGGCCAACGTGGCTGTCTCCCTGGCCAACTACGGCATGGACGCCGCTTTCGTGTCCAAGCTGCCCGCTCACGCCATCGGCCAGGCCGCTGTCAACTCCCTGCGCCGCTACGGCGTCGATACCTCCCTGATCGTCCGCGGCGGCGACCGTGTGGGTATCTACTACAACGAGAAGGGCGCTTCTCAGCGTGGCTCCGTCTGCATCTACGACCGTGCTCACTCCGCCATCCAGATGGCTGCCCGTGAGGACTTCGACTGGGACAAGATCTTCGAGGGTGCCGACTGGTTCCACTTCACCGGCATTACCCCCGCTCTGGGCCCCAACGTTGTTGAGATCTGTGTCGATGCTTGTAAGGCTGCCAAGGCCCGCGGCATCAAGATCTCCTGCGACCTGAACTACCGCGGCAAGCTGTGGACCCGCGCTCAGGCTCGTGAGGCCATGACCGAGCTGGCTCAGTACATCGACGTCTGCATCTCCAACGAAGAGGATGCCAAGGACGTGTTCGGCATCGAGGCCGAGGCTACCGATATCTACGGCGGCACCATCAACCACGAGGGCTACAAGTCCGTGGCCAAGCAGCTGGCTGACAAGTTCGGCTTCGAGAAGGTCGCTATCACCCTGCGTGAGTCCCATTCCGCTTTCGACAACGGCTGGTCCGCCATGCTGTACGACGGCGAGAACTACTGCTTCTCCAAGAAGTACAACCTGCACATCATCGACCGCGTTGGCGGCGGTGACTCCTTCGGTGGCGGCCTGATCTATGCTCTGCTGTCCGGCAAGGACACCCAGGCTGCTGTTGAGTTCGCTGTTGCTGCTTCCGCTCTGAAGCACTCCATCGGCGGCGACTACAACATGGTCACCGTGCCCGAGGTCGAGAAGCTGGCTGGCGGCGACGGCTCCGGCCGTATCCAGAGATAATTCTCATGGCTAACGAAGAAATCCTCCAGGAGGAGGAATCCAACATTCTGGTTCTGACCGATGAAAACGGTGTGGACCAGGAATTCGAGTACCTGGACTCCATCGAGTACCAGGGTAAGGAATACATCGTCCTGATCCCCAATGAGGAGGATGCTTCCGAAATCGTGATCCTGGAAGTCCAGCCCGTGGACGAGGAACTGGAGAACTACGTTGCCGTGGAGAGCGAGGAGATTCTGGACGCTGTCTATGAGATCTTCAAGGAGCGGTTCAAGGATATCCTGAACTTCGGCGACTAAGCCCATAATTCAATGCCCGGTCCGAAAGGACCGGGCATTTCGTATCTTATTGGGGTCCAAGAGTCACGTCCCAGCCTGCCAGATGCTGGCGCAGGAGGATCAAGTCTTTGCCGTTGACGCTGCGGTCTCCGTTGCAGTCGGCAGCGGCTTCGTTCAGTTCCACATCCCAGCCCGCCAGGCTTTGACGCAGCAGGATCAAGTCCTTTCCGTTGACGGCACCGTCGCCATTGGTGTCACCGTAGCGAATTTGTGATGTGGGATGGGTCACCTTGCCGGGGTCAGCCAGATCGATCTGGTAGAACACAGGCAGACCGTCGTCCTTCATAATCAGATATCCGTTGCTGCCCGCCAGGGTGCCGGTGGTGTACCACAGCACCCGGTTTCCGTCCAGGATGGGCACACAGTCGGACAGGGCACCTTCGTTTTCATAAATGTCACTGAGCAATTCGCCCTGGCCGCTGATGTAGCAGTGGCGAAGACTGTCGTTTTCCGTCCAGATTAACAGGAACAGATCTTCTTCAACCTCCACAATATGGGGCGGGGAAATTTCTACACCGGAATCTTCCGCGTATTTCGTCAGCCAGAAGCCCTGGGTGGCTTCTTCCGAAAAATCGTCCTTGGGGGTGAGGCTAATGAAGATGTTCCGCTGGCCGTAGCGCTGTTCCATGATTACGGACTGGTCCACGGTGTTGCCCACCACAATGTAGTGGGTGGAGGATGCGGCCAGACCGCCCACAGCAACGCCGGTGTCGTTGTAGCTGCCGATGTTCGTGGCGATTTTCAGTACGTCGATTTCTTCCTTGAAGAAGGGCAGGGTGGAATTCCCGGCGCTGCCCTGACAGCGGAACATGACCAAAGACCGGGGATTGGCGTCGCCGTGGTCCAGGGCAATATAATCATTTCCGTCAATCAGAACGAACTGGTTGAAGGAGTGGCTCACATAGCCGGTGCCGGAATAGGAGATTGTGTAGCTGCTGTCAGTGATCTCCATGGTGGGAATATGAATGCCCAGACTCACATTGGCCTGGTGGTTCACACCGTCAGTGTGTTCATACATCTCATGGCTGGTCCGGATGTACAGCATATCCCCGCTCCGGGCGAACCGAAGGGTGCCGCAGTTAAAGGGCTCGGTGGTGTTGGCACCGAAGAGGCTGGCGTGATCCAGCTTGACCCAGTCCTTGGTGTACCGGGTGACGCGGATGACCTCTGCCTGGTCATCTTCCGCCGGATTTTCCTGTCCGGAGACTACGAAATTGAAGTCCTGGCCCAGGTATACGCCGCCATAGATGGGCAGCTCCAGAGGAATGCCCCGGCCGGAGAGGAAACTCAGGTCAGCGTCATAGGCTTCGATGACCAGAACGCCGTCAATGTACTCCACCCGGGTGTAGCCCCCATTTTCGGCGGCCAGGGTGGATTTGATGGTGGTGGCCCAGCGGCGGTGGAACAGATAATTGATGCCGTCGATGTGTTCGCCGTCGGGATAGAAGTGGTCGCCGATGTTGCGGCCCATTTGAGGTCCGGCATAAATGAATTCCTTCGCGCCGCAGCTTTGGCAGGCGCGGACCCGGTCGCTGCCGGAGCTGGTCCACTGGCCCCAGCTATGGCCGGAGGCGGCAGTCATCCGTTCCTCGGTCCATTGGCACCGGCTGCAGACCCGGATCTCCCGGCCTTCCAGGGTGCAGGCGGGGGAACGCGTTGCTTCCCAGCCGCTCCAGGTGTGATCCTCGCCGCAGGTGGAGACCCAGGTGATGGCACCGCCATAATCCTGGCGGATTTCTTCCGTCCAGGTCTCGTTGCCCTGGGGATAGTGGGCGGTGGCGGTGACATTCAGAAAGCAATTCTCACCAAAAGACGGGGCGTCACCCAGGAAAATGAGGGTGTTCAGAACATCGCAGTTGGTAAACGCCTGGTCGCCGATGTAGGTCACCGCCGCCGGAATGGTAATCTGGCGCAGAGTCTCACAGTTGAAAAAGGCACCGCTGCCGATCCAGGTAAGGGAAGCCGGGAGCTCGATTTTCCGCAGATTGAAGCAGCGATAAAAGGCGTTGGAGCCGATGTCGTTCAAACCGGACCCCAGCTTGACAGACCGCAGGGCACCGCAATTGGAGAACACCTCGCTCTGGATGGTGGTCACGGTGTCGGCAAACTCCGCGGTTACCAGGTTGGGGCAGTTGTTGAAGGCACCCCAGGTGACAGCGGTGATTCCCTCCTCCACCACGACTTTTTTGATCAGCTTCGCGTGGGGCTCCCAGGGCATATTGCCGTAGTATTGGTCCATCCAACCGGTGCCGAAGACGGTCAGGGTTCCCTCAGCGTCCAGGGTCCAGGTGGCTTGTTCGCCGCAGGTGCCGCCGTAAAGGCACACCGGTTTGGTTTCCCGGGCACCGCAGACATAGCAGCTTCGCTGCTGGAGGTTATCATCGACGTATTCCCAGTCGGACCAGGAATGTCCGGTGGCGGGGATTTCGGCATAGGTGCTGTAGTCACAGCGGGTGCAGCTTTCGTAGGCCTGCCAGCCGATTTCTTCGCAGGCAGGGGCCTGGGCTTCGTGGGAAAGTATGTCATGGCCCAGGGCATCGCCATTGGGGGTGCGGTAGCTGTCGCCGCATTTGCAGGCGTGGGTGATGTAGCCGCCTTCCGTGCAGGTGGGCTCCGTCACGGTGACCTGATAATCATAGTTGTGCATGGGCGGGATGGTGACCCGCTCCTGGGCTTCGCAAAGAGTGCAGGTTCGGACCAGGACACCTTCGGTATCACAGTCGGCCACAACCTCTTCCACCCAGGGGCCCCAGCTATGTCCGTCAGTACAGCCGTGATTCGGGACCTCCGCGGCATGGGCAGGGGGGAGCTGCCACACTCCCGGTGCCAGAGCCAGGATCAGAACCAGACACAGCAGCTTGGCAAGTCGGGTCATACGCAATCCTCCTAAAGCATTCTGCTTCCATTATAGATGCCGGGACCGGGAAAATCAAGTAAAAAGGGCCTGCTGAATTCGGCGTTATGCCAATTGACGGAGGGGATGGAAACCAATATAATAAAATCAGGAAAATATGAGCAAAGGTGGCTTTTTTATGAAATTTTGGAGCCGGATCATCAGCTTTGTGCTGGCCCTGTCCATGGTCCTGAGCATGATCCCTGGCGGGACAATCCATGCCCATGCCGAGGAATCGACCCACGAGGACCATAACCACGGGGAACAGGCCCAGGAGGCACCCTCTTCCGAAACAGCAGAGGCGCATACGCACACTTACGAAAACGGCATCTGCACCGGGTGCGGGAAGGAAGATCCTGACGGATTGAAGCTGGATGGCCTGAATGTATTGTGCCTTGGTGACAGCATCACAGCGGGTCAGGGACTGACCACCGATACCCGTTGGACCAATGTCCTGGCAAGCAAGTACGGCTGGAATTTGACCAACAAATCCCAGGGCGGTATTTCTCTGTCGTCTTACTATTACACGGCCAATGGCAAATCCGATGTCAGTATCGCGAAAAAGGCAGAAGTTCTGAAAACCATGACCACAAAGCCCGATGTGATCATCGTCTGGGGCGGTCATAACGACACAAGTTACAGATATTCTCCTCTTGGTACATGGGACGATGAAACCACCGACAGCTTCAAGGGTGCGTTGAAGTACATTGCTGAACTGGCTGACGAGTATGCACCCGATGCCACTTTGTTTGTGCTGACACCTCTTTGGAATAATGAGAATCCCTCCACCTTGAAGGTGCCTGAAGGCACCACCGATACCAACTGGATGTTTGTGGATGCCATCTACGATGGTGCGGAAGCATATGGATGGATTCCCATCAATATGGATCTGTGCGGCATTACACCGTTCACCAAGACTGGACTCCTGCTGGATAATATTCATCCGAATGAGGCAGGAACAGAAAAGATCGTTGAATATTTGTCTGAAGAATTGGCCAGCTACGGTGCAAACAGCAGGAAACAAACCATTCTTTTTAATCATTCTTCTGTTTCTATAGAGAACGGTAAAACTACAACCTTAAAGGCGGTGCTGAGCCCCAGAAGTGGAAACGGTTCTTCTGTATTTACATGGAGTTCCTCCAATTCATCGGTAGCGACTGTGGACGCCAATGGTAAGATCACGGCCGTTGCGCATGGCAATACAACCATCACAGTAACTGCCGATAACGATGTTTCTGCCACTGTTCAGGTTTCTGTTGCGGAAGGTGAGCATACCTACGAATCCACCGTCACCGCTCCCACCTGTACCGAACAGGGTTATACCACCTATACCTGTACCTGCGGCGACAGTTATGTGGATTCCTACACAGACGCTCTGGGGCACAGCTATCAAAACCGTGTTTGCACCATCTGCGGCGCGGAAGCGCCCGCGCTGGCGGGCAAAACCATCTCCATTCTGGGTGCCAGCATTTCGACTTTTGCGGGTACTTCCAACGGCGCGGCGGCGGACACCACCAATTCCACCATCCGGAACAATGTCAAATACTATCCCAATGCCACCGTGACCGATGTGACCCTGAACGATACCTGGTGGATGCAGGTCTGCGATGACCTGGGCCTGCGGCTGCTGGTGAACAACTCCTGGTCCGGCTCGTCCCTGCTTTATGAGCGCAACGGCACCGTGGGTGCCTATGTGGACCGCTGCGTCCAGCTCCACGACGACACCGGGGACAATGCCGGAGAAATGCCCGATATCATCGGCATCCAGATGGGCACCAACGATTTCCAGTATTACAAGGACACCCTGGGAACCGCCGACATTGATTACGATGCCTTGATCACCGCCAATGGCGACGGTACCTATACCTACGCCACCCCGGTGACCTCTCTGGAGGCCGCCGCCATTGTCCTGCACAAAATTTCCGTCCGCTATCCGGACGCGGAGGTTTACTATCTGAACATCTCCCAGCGTGTGGACGGCACCGACGAGCTGATCCGGTCCTTCAACGCCGACCTGAAGCAGGTGGTGGAGCATTTTGGCGCCCACATTGTGGATATTTACGGCAGTGCCATCACCATGGAGGCTTTCGATACCTACATCGGTGACGGCCGGGTCCATCCCAACTGCCTGGGCATGGATGCCTATACCGAGGCTTTCAAGCGGGCACTGGTGGAAAACACCGGCTACCGGGTGGAAACGCATACCGTGTCCCTGGACCTGGATGGCGTGACCGCCGACTATGGCGATGATAAGCTCGTGGTGGATGGGGACAGCTTCACGGTAAAGCTGACCGCTTCCGACAGCCTTCAGGTCACCGTCACCATGGGCGGGGAAGACATCACCGCCTCCGCCTATGCCAACGGCACCGTGACCATCGGGGCTGTAACCGCCGATGTGACCGTTACCGCCCGGAGCGTCTACACTCCGAAAAACTACCGCTGGGAGTTTGACGGCACGGACCTGGTCTGCGTCAGCGGCGGAAATCCCCTGACAAAGAATGCCGGAACCACCACCGACGGCGTGTTCAGTAAGACCCGGTATGCTCTGGAAACCGCCGTCCTGCTCTCCCATGACCGGCCCTGGGTGGTGGAATGGAAGTGCCAGGGCACCTTCCTGAATTCCAACGGCTCCAGCGGCGCCAGAATCTTCACCTCCACGGATGTGAACGCGGAGTACAATGCCCGATATATTTTCAAGAGCAACACCAATGGCATCATCGCCATGGGCGAAAAGACCTCCACCGGCAGCCATAACTACGGCATCGCCCTGGCTGACCATGGCATTGACTGGACCCAGCTCCATACCTACCGGCTGGAGAACCGGATCGCCGAAGACGGGTCCAATATGATCTGGCTGTATGTGGACGGCGTGGAGATCGGCCCCATGGTGAACTACTATGTGGGTACGACGGACAAGAAAACCACCTCCGACTGGCTGTCCGGCAAGGATTTCGTATTCCCCTACATGGGAACCGATACCCATGGATTCAGCAACGCGTCCATTGACTATATCGCCGTTTGGGAAAACGGTCATATCCACACTTACGAAAACGGTATCTGCACCAGTTGCGGCGCGGAAGATCCCAATGCCGTAACCGAAACCCTGTCCCTGCGGTATGACGACCACTACGATGTGACCGGCAAGACCGTGGAGATCATTGACGCGGGTGTGCCGACCTCCTATAAGGTGGGCTACGGCGTGGTGGAGGGAACCCTGGATGACGCGGTCATCACCCTGGAGGGCAACTACCTGGTGGCCACCGGCATCGGCACTGCCCAGGTCCGCATCGACGGCACACTTTATGAAGTGACTGTGGAAAAGACGAAAATCAGCATCGTCGTCATTATGGGTCAGAGCAACGCCGGAAACCATTTTGCCAACGCGACTTCTGATGTTACTTGTCCTCTGGGAACCGCATATTGGTGGAAGAACGGCGCAACGGAACCGGTTGACTATACGCAGCCGTCCATGGGATTCCACACGCCTCTGGTTGCGGAGCTTTATGCCCAAAGTGTTGTAGCAGGCGATCCTGTCAAAAATGTTATGGTATGGCAGGAAGGTGTTACCAGCAAAAACGGCCAGTCCATTGTGAAGTGGGCGGCATCGGAAACGGACACTTCCGGAACCGACGGTACTGCCACGATGATCAAAAACTGTATTGCCTATTACGAAAAGAACAGTGATCTGTACGAAATCGTAAACTGCGGTGTCTACTGGCTCCAGGGCGAATCCGATGTTTCCATGTCCCCGGAAAAATACACAGGACTATTTATGACCATGTGGAACAAACTGAAGGACGCTGGTGCGGAATATCTTGCGTTTTTCCGTGTGAGATGTGGTACGACAGGTAATACTTCCGAGCATCATGACTTGGGCTATACCGGTTCCTTGACTGCCCAGCTTCAGATGATCAACGACAATGCCGATATGTTCATGGCGTCCACCGTTACCGAGAATTGGGAGGGCAACGAAACAACCGAACATTCTGTTGATATCCGCAATTACATAACCCTTATGGAAGAATACGGAACAGCGGACACGATCAACGATTCCTATGGAAACACGGCGACCATCAAAGACGGTATTCTTACCACCACCATGAAGACCCTTTATGGTTCCAACAACAAATGCCATTACGGAAAATTCGGCTACGGAATCATCGGTGCGGATGCGGCTTACAATATGTATCATGCGCTCCATACGGATGAATTCTCCATTGTACAGACAGACACATCCGGAAAGGCAACCGCGGCGACAATCAGCAAGCCGGGAGCTGCGGTCACCATTGATATCACCGAAATGACCGAAAATCTTGCATTCCGGGCATCCTGCGGAAGTGCCGCCGGAACACTCGATATCAAGGTTAAAAGCGGAAATACCGATATTACCGAAAAGGTAATCGCAACGGGTGTCAATGATTTCGGAACTGTTGATACGCAGACGCTCCGTGAATATGAGGACGTAACCATCGTTGTAACCTATACTACCGTCGATGGAGATTCCGGAAGTGTTGTGTATACTGTTGTTGACAATACGCCCGAGCCTCCGAATATGTATTTCTGGGATTTTGAAAACGATCTTTATGCCAGAGACGAAAACGGCGAAGTTGTAAACTCTTTTGGTGAAACCGCGCTCAACGGAAGCTACGTTATCGAAAACGGAATGCTCAAAGGAAATTCGCTACAGCTTGCGCTTGGAAAACAGCTTAAACTTTGCGGAGATGAAAACTGGAGCATTGAATGGAAATTCGGCGAGGTTACTGCAAATACCACCGGATTCCTCCTTTGCAACACGGAAAAAAGCGCAATCGGAACAAAAGCGGTTTATTTCAGTATTGTAGGAAATGTTATGGTTTCCGATTATAAGAACAGCAAGGGATATTATAACTATTTCACCGAAGAAGCAACTTTTGCTTCGGGCGATTGTATCAAAATTACAAACACATACGATTCCGAAAATGGAAAAAGTGTGCTCAGCCTTTGGAAAAACGGAAAACTTATAGTTTCCGACCTGCAGAAGAAAGGTTACATAAACAGCAGTACTTACGGCACTTATGATATGAGCACATATCCCCTTTCGGGAGATTTTGTGTTCAACTATCTTGGCTGCACCGGACTTCAGTATTTCCCGGTGACCGGCGAAATCGATTATCTCAAAATTATTCCCGAGGAGGAAAATGCCGAATCCCTGTCCCTGCGGTATGACGACCACTACGATGTGACCGGCAAGGTGGTAGAAATCATCGACGCGGGTACTCCTACCTCCTACAAGGTGGGCTACGGCGTGGCGGAGGGAACCCTGGATGACGCGGTCATCACCCTGGAGGGCAACTACCTGGTCGCCACCGGCATCGGTACTGCCTATGTCCGCATTGATGGCACCCTCTACGAAGTCACCGTCACCGCCGCCCCTATCTCTCTCCTGCTCATCATCGGCCAGAGCAACGCCGAGGGTATGGTAGGTAGAGATCACCAATCCATCGCCTGTGAAAATGGCCAGGTTTATTCCACTTATGCGAAGGCCAATGGTTTGACTGGCGATGCGGGCCTGACTGTAGAAAACGCCGGTAATTATGTCCCCTCTGCCCTGACCGGCCAATACAGCACCGTGAATGTAAACGGAACCGACACCAAGCTCAGTGGTTACCCTGTCAATTCTCTGACCGAGGCAGGTGCTGGCAAATATGGTATGGACAGCGGTATCGCCTACGAGTGGGTGAAACAGACCGGTGAAAAGGTCTGGGTCATCAATGCCGCCCACGGTGCCTCCAGCATTTCCAGCTGGCAGCCGGGCCAGAGCAATTTTGAGGAAGCCAACGCCTTGCTGGATGCCTGCCAGAAAGTTTTGATGCAGGAAATCGCTGCCGGACATTTTACCTTCTCCCATATGGGCTATTACTGGTGCCAGGGTTGTGCCGATGAAACCAAAACCGCCCAATGGTATGCGGAACAATATATCACCATGCACAACGCATTGAAAACCGAAACTGCTCTCGACGCAGACCGGGATCCCGTCACCCCTGACAGCACTATGGAATTTGGTGGCATCGTCCTGGTTATGGCCGGACACGAAAATGCCGTTGGATACCGCATGGGTACCTACAGCGATAGCTCCGACAAATTCTTCGCCACCTTTAAGGAACTTGAAATGCGTGGCCCCCGGGTGGCCCAGATTTGGATGGCCAACAACCCTGAACTTCCGGATATCCATCTGGTTTGCACCCTGGCTCAGGATTGGGTAACTATGCCCGACGGTAGCGACGGTGTTGCAGAATACTTCGCTGCCCACTACGAAAACGGCATAATTGACTACCCCACCCAGGTTACCCAGGCCGCATCCTGGTACACTCCCACTACCCCCGCGGCAGTAAAGGACTCCATTCATTACTACCAGGTGGGTTATAACGAAGTGGGCCGGGAATCCGTTCGGAACACCCTGTATATCCTGGGACTTGCGGAAAAACCCAATGTTGAAACCACGATCACCTTTGTGGACTGGACCGGTTATCAAATGGTTGACACCATAAAGACTTCCACTGTCCCTAATAGCGGTACGCTGGTGGTCCCTGTAGTGTATCCCTGCTACGAATCCAAGAATGTGGCCTATACCTTCAGTGATGGCCTGGTTTACTCCTACTACGACCTGCTGGACACCGGTGTAGATGGTGGTACTCTGACCGCCAGCATTGGCAGCCAGGCCGTCCAGGTCATTGGCCGGGACTACTATGCCTACCGCTTTGAATTGGTCAACGGTAACATGGTTTCTGTTTCAAACCAGATATTCCGTGAGAACCCCCTGACCCAGTACGCCGGGCAAAAAGTCTATACCACTGCCGAGCCTATCATCCTAAAGCATGACAAACTCTGGATGGTGGAATTCAACAGCGTGGACACCGCCCGGTTCATGGCAATGGCCACAACGCCCAGTTCTACAGAGGGTATGTTATATTTCTTCAAAAGTGCATCCAACAGCGGTGTGCTTTCTATAGGTGAATACAAGGACGGCCTGTATCAAAACTACGGTTTGCTGCAGTCCAGAGTTGGAATCGACTGGAATGAGCCCCATATTTACCGCTTCCAGAATGTTCTCAACGAAGACGGCACCAACACAATCCACATCTATATTGACGATGTGTGGATGGGCACCGCTACGGAGCTGATTATCAACGGTGTGTCCAAGGGTACGGATAATATGTACCTCTCCGGCAAGGACTTCGTTTTTACCAGCATCGGCTGCAGTGGCTTTGGCCTGAGTACAGGGCAGATGACCTACCTGGAAGTCTGGGAATATAATTGTGACCACGCATACCAGTCTGTGGTTACGGCCCCCACCTGTACCGAACAGGGCTACACTACCCACACCTGTACCCTCTGCGGTGACAGCTATGTGGATACCTATGTGCCCGCTACGGGCCAACACACTTACGGAGATTGGGTTGCGGTTACAGTGCCCACCGAGACTGCCCTTGGTCTGGATCAGCGGAGCTGCAGCGTCTGCGGCCATACGGAAACCCGTGAAGTGGAGGGCTCCTGGCAAAAATACGATCTTGCTGCACATTTGCTGGAGCTGCCCAAAAATGTATGTTGTGATACCAATCTTTGGCCCATTCTGCCTCACGAAGACGTGCATTTCACCAGTGGAAAAACCTGGGGAAAAACCGGGACACCCACTACTTCTATCACCATCCCGCTAAACCCCGGGGACCGGGTATATGCCACATCCTGGAACAAAGCCGGCGAAAACGGTCACGATATCCAGAACGGCATTCGCCTCACCTTCTTCGATGCTTACGGTATCGCCCTGACGTTGGGGCCAGGAGAATCTTACAGTAAGTTTGCTGCCAACGGTGGCTATCTGGAAGCTCCCGAAGGAACGATTGCAATTAATATCGTTATGTGGTATGACAGTGCGGATTACGAGGTGTTCATTCTCAACCGGGAGCACGCTTATGAGCAAGTCACCGTTGATCCCACATGTACCGAGCGGGGCTACACCGGTACAGTCTGTCTGGGCTGCGGAGCCGGCACAATTGACAGCTATGTAGACGCACTGGGGCATGACCTGACAGACTTTGCTGCGAAAGCTCCTACCTGTACCGAGAGTGGCTGGAACGCATATGAAACCTGCTCCCGCTGCGACTATACCACCTATCAGGAGCTCGCTGCTGTCGGCCACAGTTATGGAGCATGGATTCAGGTCACAGCACCCACCTGCAACGCGGAGGGGCGGGACAAGAGTATTTGCCAGAACTGCAGCGAAATCATTTACCGGGACACTCGAATCTCCGGTGATCCCAATAAGGTCCTGGTTTCCAATCCCCTTGCAGAGAATTGGTTCGAGGGCAAGATCATTATGGCTATTGGGGATAGTTTGACTGCCGGAAGTGGTGTAACCGTCGAGGAGCGGTATCACTATCTGACGGCACAAGCCCTTGGTATGACCAATATCAACTGCGGAACCAGTGGTGCGACTCTTTGCCCCGGCGGACATTTGCCCAATAAGTTCGAAACCTGGATGAATGCCAAGGAGCTGATCAAGCGGGATGTGGATATTGTAACGATTTTCCTGGGCATCAATGACTGGGACAATGGCGTTGTAAACGGAACCTACCAAGGCAAGCTGAAGTACGATGAATCCCTGACATACTACGATCTGGGTGAATTCGGAACCGATGACACCACCACGATTTACGGTGCCGCAAAAATGTGGTGTGAACGCATTCTGGAACTGCAGGCAACAGAAGGCTGCGAGCATATCCAGTTCGTGTTTATTACACCGGTCATCACAAGCTACAACAAATCTGTTACGAACGCAAGAGATTGGAATCAAAACAAGGTCAATGTGTTCGGGTATACGCTGCGGCAGTACTGTACCGCAATCATGGAGGTCTGTGCCTATTACAACATCCCGGTGCTGGATCAGAATATGTACAGCGGTATGTATTACCACAGCGAGGAAGACAACAATGTGGCCTATTTTGGCGGAGACGGCATCCATCCCGGTGCAAACGGTCATGCGATGATGGCGGAGTCTCTGGTGGAGTTCCTGCTTGAAGGATACACCTACGAAGAACGGACCGTGGCAGACTGCGGCCATGATTATGAGGAAATCATCACAGATCCTACCTGTACCGAGGGTGGATACACCACATACCGCTGCCCTGCATGCTACTATAGCTATGTGGGAAATCATACTCAGCCAACAGGCCACGATTACAAATCCGTAGTCACCGCTCCCACTTGCACTGAGCGCGGTTATACGACCCACACCTGTACCACCTGTGGTGACAGCTATGTGGATTCCTATGTGAACCCCACCGGGCACAAGTTTGGTAACTGGGCCGTAGTTAAGGCTACGACCTGTACCGAAGATGGCACGGAACGCAGAGACTGTCAGAATTGCGACCACTACGAGACTCGTACGATCACCGCCGCAGGCCACGATTACAAGTCCGTGGTGACTGATCCGACCTGTACGGAACGCGGTTACACCACCCATACTTGTTCCAAGTGCGGCCATAGTTACATCGATAGCTATGTGAACGCAACCAGTCACAAGTTTGGTAGTTGGGTTGTTACCAAGGCTGCAACCTGCACCGAGGATGGTCAGGAACGGCGGGATTGCACCAACTGCGGCCACTACGAAACCCGTACCGTCGAAGCAACCGGACATGATTACAAGTCCGTGGTGACGGCCCCTACCTGTACAGAAAAGGGCTACACCACCCACACCTGCACTGTCTGCGGTAACAGCTATGTGGATACCTATGTGGACGCAACTGGTCATAAGTATGGCAGTTGGACCGTGACAAAGAAAGCCACCTGTACCGAGGACGGCACCGAGCGGAGAGACTGCGCTAACTGCGATCACTACGAAACTCGCACCATCGAAGCAACCGGCCATAATTACAAGTCCGTGGTTACCGCCCCGACTTGTACCGAGAAGGGCTATACGACCCACACTTGTACCGCTTGCGGCGACAGTTACAAGGATTCCTACGTGAACCCCACCGGGCATAAGTTCGGCAACTGGACCGTAGTTAAGGCTGCGACCTGTACCGAAGATGGCACGGAACGCAGAGACTGTCAGAATTGCGACCACTACGAGACTCGCACTATCAAGGCCACCGGCCATAATTACAAGTCCGTGGTTACCGCCCCCACTTGTACCGAGAAGGGCTACACCACTCATACCTGTACCAACTGCGGTGACAGTTACGTGGATAGTTATGTAAACCCGACCGGCCACAAGTTCGGTAACTGGGTTGTCACTAAGAACGCTACCTGTACCGAGGAAGGCCAGGAGCGCAGAGACTGCACCAACTGCGATCACTACGAAACCCGGACCATTGAAGCAACCGGCCATAATTACAAGTCCGTGGTCACAGCTCCGACCTGTACAGAGCAAGGCTACACCACTCATACCTGTACCAAGTGCGGTGACAAATATGTAGATACCTATGTTCCTGCCCTGGGGCACCATTTTGTGAACTATGTCAGTGACGGCAACGCCACCTGCATCGAGGACGGCACCAAGACCGCGAAATGCGAACGGTGCGATGCTATCGACACCGTGGTGGACCGCGGCAGCGCAACAGGCCATAAGTTCGGTAACTGGTTTGTCGTTAAGGCCGCAACCTGTACCGAGGACGGACAGGAGCAACGGGATTGCGCCAACTGCGACCACTACGAGACTCGCACGATCAAGGCCACCGGCCATAATTACAAGTCCGTCGTTACTGCTCCCACCTGTACCGAACAGGGCTATACGACCCACACCTGTACCGTCTGCGGTAACAGCTATGTGGATTCCTATGTGGATGCAACTGGACACAAGTTCGGCAACTGGACCGTAGTTAAGGCTGCGACCTGTACCGAGGATGGTTCCGAGCGGAGAGATTGCGCCAACTGCGACCACTACGAGACTCGCACTATCAAGGCTACCGGCCATGATTACAAGTCCGTGGTCACAGCTCCGACCTGTACAGAGCAAGGCTACACGACCCACACTTGTACCGCTTGCGGCGACAGCTATGTGGACACTTATGTTCCTGCCCTGGGCCACAGCTACGGCGAATGGTATCAGACCAAAGCCCCCACTTACGAGGCTGATGGTGAGGAGCGCCGGGACTGCACCCGCTGCGGCGAGTACCAGACCCGGGTCGTCCCCATGCTGAAGCACGAGTATGTCAGCGTTGTGACGGAGCCTACCTGTACCGAACAGGGTTACACCACTCATACCTGCACCAAATGTGGCGACAGTTATGTGGATACCTTCGTGGCTGCTTTGGGCCACAACTTTGTGACCTATGTCAGCGACGGCAACGCAACTTGTACCGAGGACGGCACCAAAACCGCCAAGTGCGAACGGTGTGATGCCACCGACACCGTGGTTGACCGTGGCAGTGCCACCGGGCACAAGTTCGGTAACTGGGTTGTCACTAAGAACGCTACCTGTACGGAGGACGGCCAGGAACGGCGAGACTGCGCCAACTGCGACCACTACGAGACTCGTACCGTCGAAGCAACCGGACATGATTACAAGTCCGTAGTCACCGCCCCCACCTGTACGGAACGCGGTTACACCACCCATACTTGCTCCGTCTGCGGTGACAGCTACGTGGATAGTTATGTAAACCCGACTGGCCACAAGTTTGGCAACTGGGTTGTCACTAAGAACGCTACCTGTACCGAAGACGGTACCGAGCGGAGAGACTGCGTCAACTGCGATCACTATGAGACTCGCACCATCGAAGCAACCGGCCATAATTACAAGCTCGTGGTCACCGCGCCTACCTGTACGGAACGCGGTTACACCACCCATACTTGCTCCGTCTGCGGTAACAGCTATGTGGATTCCTATGTGAACGCAACAGGCCATAAGTTCGGTAACTGGGTTGTCACTAAGAACGCTACCTGCACCGAAAACGGTCAGGAACGGCAAGACTGCGCCAACTGCGATCACTACGAGACTCGTACTATCAAGGCTACCGGCCACAACTACGAGTCCGTGGTCACAGCTCCGACCTGTACAGAACAGGGTTACACCACCCACACTTGCTCCAAGTGCGGTGACAGCTATGTGGACACCTATGTACCCGCTCTGGGCCACAGCTTCGGTCCATGGGAGGTCATTATCGAGCCGGAGACCGGTAAGATGGGCCTGAAGCAGCGGGTCTGTGCGCACTGCGGTCACACAGAGACGGAAGAAATCCCTGCTCTGGACTTCCTGTTCGGCGATACCAACAGCGACGGCAAGGTCAACGGAAAAGACCTGATTTTGCTGCGCCAGAGCCTGGCGGGCTGGGATGTGACGATTGCAGGCGCTGCCGCCGACTGCAACGGCGACGGCAAAATCAATGGTAAGGACCTGATCCTGCTGCGCCAATACCTGGCGGGCTGGGATGTGGAGCTGGGATAAACGGAATAACCAAAGGCCGGAGGGAAACCTCCGGCCTTTCAGCGTGTCAAAAAAGTACCGAAACAAGAATGTCATTGCGAGGAGCCACCCAAAAGGCGGCGACGTGGCAATCTCCTGGTGGAACGAAAGAACATCTGTCATCTAAAGTCCATCGTAGATGTTCGATGTTAATTAGGTAATCGGCAAACAAACTGCGGTGACGGAGATTCCCACGGGCACTTCATGCCCTCGGAATGACAGGTTTGTCGACAGTCGGGACTACCGGTGCGTCCGCACCGGCAGTTTTTTTGTTCGATCCATATCTGTGCGGGCTTCGATGGCGGCCATGATTACGCTGGGCCGGATGTTCATCGCGTAAGCGATTTTGAAAAATGTTTCCAGTGTGGGTTTGCGTTCGCCCCGCTCAATGGCGCTTAAATGGGTCCTGCCGATTCCGGCCAGACCGCTGACCAGCTCCTGGGACTGCTTTTTGCTCTCGCGGAAGCCCTGGATTACCTGTTCGACAATTTTTGGATCTAGCATTTCGTTATCCCTCCCTTTTTGGCATAAGTGTAAGGAAATAATGAAAAATTATTGAATACATATGTTGCCAATTGAACACAAATGTGTTATATTACTTAATGGAATAAAATCCCTCATTATACATTAATGGTTATTTCCGGGGATGAGACAGATTGGAGGCAGTCCGGAGGTATGAACAAGCGTAAGTTAATAGCGGCGCTGGTTTCTTTGATCCTGTGCTTCGTGGTGCTGGTTTCTTCCAGTTATGCCTGGCTGATGCTGTCTCTCGCACCGGAGATCACCGGCGTCAAGACTCACATCGGTGCCAACGGCGGTTTGGAAATCGCTCTGCTGGGCGACGAAACCTATGTGGACCCCACCCTGATCCGCACCGGTGTGGGGGATTCCGCAGTGGTCCAGGACTCCACCGTATCCAACCTGTCCTGGGGTAACGTGGTGGACCTGACGGACCCGGCCTACGGCCTGGATCGCATCGTACTGGTGCCTGCCCGGCTGAACGCCCTGGGCGGAGCCGACGGTTCCGGCGTGGTCCGGCGGAATATGCTCTGTGTGGCCCAGTACGGCATCGACGGCCGGTTTACAGCCCTGGATACCGGGGCGGTGTCCGCGGTTTATGACGGAAACGCCTTTGCTTACCGGGTGGACCGACAAAGCTATGGCGTCCGGGGTATCGGTACCGCCGGAAGCATGACCGCCCAGCAAACGGCCCTGGCCAATGCCCGGAGCATGGTGAAGACCTACCGCTCCACAGCCCTGGCCAACACCAAGGCCGCCTGGGAAACCTACGGCGCGGAGCTGCTGGATATCTGTCTGCGCCGATACTACTTAAATAACGATTCCTTTACCCGGGCAGATCTGACTGCCATTCGGGACGCTTCCGTTACGATGGATTCCGTCCTGGATGCCATCGACGCTTCCCTGCGGCAGGGCGTAGTGGGCCTGGCCGCTTCCGAGCTGGAGGACGAGGAGGAGTTCCGGACCATGGCTGCCGTGGTGGAAAGCCCCCTGGTACCCCTGTCCGAGGTGCTGAAATATCTGCCGGACAATCTGCCCGAGGGCTTCAGTAAGACCATCAACTGGCTGGTCCAGAACCAGCAGATGCTTACGGACAGCGTGGAAGAATGCAACCGGCTCCTGAGTGATCCCGATCCGGATATCCGGTATACCTACAGCCAGATTTCCGACGGGCTGGACCTTCTGATCAATGCCCACGACTGCTGGCTGGGAGACTTCCGCATGGATACATCCAACGCCTACGGCCGTATGGGCCAGGACAATGTGCTGACTGCGGAGGCTTACGCCGGCATTATGGCGGCGGCGTCCAATTTCTGCGGCAATTACAATGTGTTCTTTGCTTACAAGCAGATCAACAGCGTGGAGGTGGTCACCTCCTCCACCGAATCCCCGGATCACCTGACCACCATTTCCGCGGTGCTGGATATGGTCAAGCCCGCTTTGGGTGACGCCAATGTGGACAGTGTGAACCTGACGGATACCTACGGCTACCTGGTGGACCTGGGTTTCCGGTGCAACACCACGTCCAACCTGCTGCTGCAGACGACCCCCGCCTTGCGGGTGGAGGAGGATGGGGAACTGGTCCAAACCCAGGGCGGCGGCAGCTATATGCGATTCTCATCGAACCAACTTGCCCCCAATCAGATCGGCACCCTGATGGCTGCCCTGCGGGTGGGCTTTATGGATAACCAGGGCAACCTGCTGGCGGTAGCGGCCATCAGTCCCGAGGACTTTGTGGTCACGGAAGAAGGCGTGGACGCGCCGCTGTACCTGCAGGAATTCTACGTCCTGCCCGATGGACGCCTGCTCATTACGGGCCGGAAGGATGACGCGGTGATCCAGGCACTGCCGGAGGATACGGCCACGGTGATCTCCGTCATTGTTTGGCTGGATGGCGACTACGTGACCAACGGCCAGGCGGGCATTACTCCCCAGAGCATGACCGGCGCCCTGAATCTTCAGTTTGCCAGCGACGCAAATCTGAAACCCTCGGACCTGCCCATTCAGGACAGCGACGATTAATATCCGGCATCCGCCGGATACGCGATACATCATGGAATTACGGAAATATTTGGAGGTGCTCTTATGAAGGAACATAAGAACCGCGAAGAAAATCCCAAGCAGCTCAAACGAAAGCTGGCAGTTGCCCTGGTGATGCTCCTGATCTCGTCCATTTTGATGACGGCAACGAGCTATGCCTGGCTGATTCTGTCCGTGTCTCCCGAGGTCACCGGCATCACCATGAACGTGGGTGCCAACGGCTCTCTGGAGATCGCCCTGCTGAACAGCGACACCCGCGCGGATATGTCTGCCATCCGCTCCGGTGTCATCGGTGAGTCCCTGGCAGCTGGATCCTACACAGCCAACTTTACCTGGGGTAATTTGCTGGACCTGAGCAGTGATCTGTTCGGCATGGATAACATTCTCCTGCTGCCTGCCCGGATCCAGGCCGTGCCCAATGCCACCGGCGACGGCTATACCGTGGGCAGCGGCCTGCTGTCCATCCCCACCTATGGCTATGACGGACGTATTGTGGACCTGTCCGACGATACCGTCAGTGCCGTTTACTCCGGTGACGAGTTCTCCTTCACCCTGGGCAGCCAGGATTACGGTGTCCGGGCCATCGGCACCTCCGATACCCTGAGTGTCCAGGCCGCGGCCCTGGCTCTGGCCAAGAGCAATATTGTGGCCTATACCAACGCTGCCGCCAATGATGCCAAGGGTTCCCTGACCGCCAACGGCGACGACCTGTTTAGCATTATGCTGCAGCATATGACCGATTCCGACAGCACCTTCGATGACGAGCAGTTGGCCGTTGTGAAGAGCATGATCGCCGCTCTAGACAGCGCGGTGATCCGCATCGAAAGCTCCGTGAAGCAGGGCCTGGTTGCTGTGGCTGCCTCCCGCATCACCGACGAGGACCAGTTCATCCTGGTCCGTGACCGGATCAACGAAGCCGCCTCTCTGTCCGATCTGCTGAACGATCTGGCGGAGGTGGGCCAGGTGCCCGCCGAGTATACCGGCTGGGTGACTGCTCTGGAGAAGCTGCGCAATGACCTGAACCTGGCCAAGACCTCCTGCGATGCCCTTACCGGCGGCGCGTATACCTGGCAGGACTTCAGCGGCGCCCTGAACCATCTGATGAACCTGGACTACGTGTACATCAACGACACCCTGTTCCCCAACTTCGACAAGAGCACGGCCATGGACCTGATCGGCGGTGACATTGTCCTGACCCTGGGACCCGGCTCCGGCATCTACGCCAGCATTGCGGACTTTACCGACGATTTCTCCGCTATGCTCTCCGCCATGGGCACCAGCATCGAGATCACCACCTCCACCACCGAGAATCCGGTGTACCTGGTGGCGCTGTATGACAGCATCAAGAACCTGGAAGCTGCCGACGGCGGCAGCGAGGAGGGCGCTTCCGTGACCCTGTCCTCCACCTATGGCTATGCCCTGGACCTGGCCTTCCGCTGCAACGCGCCCTTGTCCGATCTGCTGCTGCAGACCGCGTCCCGGCAGCGTGTTTATGACGGCTCCAATTCTCCTGCCACCCTGGGCGGCGGCAGCTATATGGAATTCACCACCCAGGATGCCAATTTCTCCCTGTCCCAGATGATCCTGCTGATGGACGCGGTCCGCGTGGGCTTCATCGATGACCAGGGCAATCTGCTCTGCGTGGCCAAGCTGAACACCAGCAACCGTGTCACCGTGGACGGCGTGGTCAAGGCTCCGCTGTACCTGTACGACTATTCCTTCAGCCAGGAAGACGGTTCCATGGTCATGGGCGAGCGCCGCAAGACCGACAACAAGATCATGTCTCTGGACCAGAATGTGCCCAAGGCTCTGACCGCTGTGGTCTGGCTGGACGGTGACGTGGTGGATAACACCATGGTATCCGCCACCGAGGCCACATCCCTCAACGGTACCCTGAACCTGCAGTTCGCCAGCAGCGCGGACCTGGTTCCCGCCGCCAACGAGGCATACCTGAACATCACCGCCAACCGTTCCGGCCTGGAGGCTGCTCTGGCTGCTGCGGAAGAAACCTATCTGGCCGGCCAGGGAAGCAATTGGACCACCGCTACCTGGATCCCCTTCGCCGCGGCCTATGAGTATGCCCTGGCGGTGCTGGAGGACGAAAGCGCCAACGACACCCAGATCTACAACGCGGCCAAGGCCCTGGCCGAGGCGAAGCTAGCCCTGGCTCCTGTGACCCACGAAACCCTGTCCGATGTGATTGGCGGCTACCGTGCATGGCTGGGCAAGACCTCTGACGAAGCCTGGATCGTGGTTAAGACTGATGACGGTGTCAAGGGCCTGGCTGAGTTCACCCAGGAGCAGTACGATGCTGCCATCGCCAAGATCTACCGGGTGGACTACAACAATAACCTCCAGGATGAGGGTAACGATGTCTACACTCCCATCTACACGGATGAGAGTTGGTCTGCTCTGGCTGCCGCCCTGTACGCCGCGGAAGTGGTGAATATGGATGACAACGCCACCGGTGACGAAATCGACGCGGCCATCCTGGCCCTGGAAACCGCTGAGAATGCCCTCCAGCGCCGGGTGTTCTACATTCCCTATGAGTACAACGCCCAGCTTTACTACTTCGCCATCAGCGACGAGACCGATACCTACGGCAAGTGGTACGACAATCAGTTCAAGCGCATCGTCTCCGACAAGACCATCCTGGACCTGGATGCCCACGCCGAGCTGGCGGAAATCGCCACCATCGACCAGGACCGGTATGTGTCCTTCTACGGGGAGGACGAGAGCGAGCGTAAGTACATCTCTCCCTGGATCACCATTGAGGATGACCTGTTCCAGGAGCTGAAGGGCGAGACTGTCATCGCCATCCAGTGGGGCCTGGATGAGAAATACTTCTACCTGGGAGCTACCGACACTCAGCGCAGCACCCTGAACACGCTGATTGCCCAGGGCACCGCGTTGAAGGAAGCCGGTGTGGCAGATCCGGCCCTGAGCAGCCGTCTCGACGAAGAACTGCTCCGCGCGCAGAACACGCGGAACAGCGGTGTGTATGTAGGCCAGGATGCCGTGAATTCTGCCATCGGATCTCTGCAGGCCGTCATTGACGAGATCAACTACGTGGAGCCTGTGCCTGTGGATCCCGCCACCGCACCCATGACCGCTGACCAGCGCACCGTGCTGACCGCCGCGGTCAATGCCGCCATGGCTATTGAGGGCTTCGACGACGAGACTAAGACCGAGCTGAACAACCTGCGTACTGCTGTGGCCGCGGTTCAGACTCTGATTTCCGAGGACGCAACCCCCACCATGGAACAGGCTGACACCGCCCTGGCCGGACTGAACGCCCAGATCGTGGCCGCCGGTGGCAAGGAAGTTACCGCTGCCAATACCCTGATCCACACCCTGCCCATGGGTTCCGAGCGGTTCGATGTGGTCTACGCCGTGGATAAGCCCACCGTTCCCATGGTCCTCACCGGCGAATGGGGCATGAGCACCGTCAGTGCCGTGGTCCTGACCGACAGCGGCATCCTGTTCACGGTGGAGATCCCTGTGGAGGTCTATTCTCCTGCGCAGAGTGTGAAAATTAGCTATCCGTTCGACGGTCCCGAGGGTGAGCGGATTGATTATGATGGTTACGACATCTGGACGGGTAGTTTTTATGTAGGACGATCTGTAAAGCTGGATACCCGCCTGTCTGCCAGAATGATTGATGCTGAACTTGATTCTGAGGGCAACATTATCAATCCCAGAAATCTTGAAGTACGTTATGTTGGGCCTAGTGGTACGCACCCCTGCTTGGTCATGCCTATTGACGAACAAATCCAGACCATTACCTGGGCTTCCTCCAATACCGCCGTTGCTACCGTAGCCAATGACGGCACGGTCACCGCCAAGGCCGCCGGAACTGTGACCATCTCTGTCTCTGTGGACACCACCCAGGGCAATACCTACACCGCCCAGATTGTCGTCTACATCTCCGTGGATCCCGACGCACCCGCCGAGGACCCCACGGAGCCTGAGTGAGGTGCCCGATCCTACAACCCCAACGGAACCGGAGGGGTCCGATCCCACGGACCCCACCGACCCCACTGACCCCACGGACCCCACCGAACCGGAAGTAGTCAGGGAAGCTGACCTCTACTTCGTGGAAGAGGATGGCCGGGTCTATCTGGAAATGGTCTACCCCACGGGTGCCTACAGCAACACGACCTATCGGATCGAAATGAAGCACTCCGAAACCGGAGCTTCCAGATGGAGCTATATAGAATTTGACCGCGCGGAGGATGGTGTCCTCTACGGCCGTTATGATCTTGGCGATCCCTACGCCCTGAACCCCAACAGCTACGATACCTTCACCATCACCTCCGGCGGGGCCGAAGTAGCTGCCTTTACGGACATGAGCCTGGTGATCGAGGAGCAGAAGGTCGATGTGCCGGAACCTTTCGTGTCCATTGAGTATCGGGTCATCATCTACACCACTCAGATATCCAATCTGCAGCAGGTCCGATACACCGTGTCCGGCATTGATCCCGAAACCACCTTCGTCCTGAAGCTGAATGACCATGCCAATCCCACCACCGCCCGGTACCTGTCCGGCGTTACCGATGCCAACGGCAATTTTGACTGCTGGTTCGAAGACAATGGCTGGACAGAACGGGAGGATGTTCCCACGGATGTGTATTGTCGGGTCCTGCTGCCCCAGGAGCCTGTGATCAGCGCGGATGGCAAGTCCGCTGCCATCGTAAGCAAGCGGATCCGGGATAAGGAGCTGGTGGTTTCCGGCGACCTTTCCGGGGAATACGCCATGTCCGGCAGTCTGAACGAGAACATCACCTGGCACTATGAACCCGGCGGCACCCTGACCATCAGCGGCACCGGGGATATGACCCTGCCGGATACCGTGGAAGAGTACCCCTGGTATGGCTTCCGCTACCGGGTGAAGAATGTGGTCATCGAAGAGGGTGTTACCTCTGTGGGCACCCGGGCCTTCGAGGAATACCACAGACTGGAAACCGTGGAGCTGCCGGAAGGCATGAAGGTCCTGGAGCGCAGTTGCTTCCGAAGCTGCGGCCGACTGGCTGCCATCAATCTTCCCGACGGTCTTACCACCGTGGGCAGCGCTGCGTTTGATTCCTGCAGCAGCCTGACGACCATGGTGTTCCCAGACAGCGTTACTGAAATCGGCAGTTATGCAATGTCCGGCTGTGAAGGCCTGGAATATGTGAAGCTGCCTGCCGGACTGAAGGTTTTCACCCAGGATATGCTGTCCTACTGCTACAGCGGTATTGAGACGCTTGTGATCCCGGAAGGTGTGGAAAAAATCTCTTCACAGGCTATGATGGCCACTAGTATTAAAGTGCTGTACATCCCTGCCAGTGTGACAAAGATACTTTATTCCAACTTCTGGGGTGGACAGACTATCCACTATGCCGGTACGGAAGAACAGTGGAACGCCATCAGCATGACGCTGGATAATTATGACAAACAGGCTTTTGAAACCATCACCATCATCTTTGAATCCCCCGCGCCCTGATTAGATTTGCACCCCCTGCTGCGGCACAATGTCATTAAGTTAAGAAAAGCTGGATCTCACAGAAATGAGGGATCCAGCTTTTTCGTAACAATTTTAGAAATAATGCTTGACAAAGGAGAAAAAATGTGCGGCCTTTTTGCTAATTGCGATTAGCAAAAAGGCCTTTG
>JAFVWL010000037.1 GCA_017501695.1 Oscillospiraceae bacterium | reverse complement strand
GCATTGGGTTCAGCCTGCCGACATGACCCGTCCGCCCGATGCCAGACAGTGCGGGCTGCTGTAAATTTTCGTTGTTACGTAAAAATTACAGCTTTATCTCAATCTCAACACCAGCGGGGAGATCCAGGCTCATCAGAGCCTCGACGGTCTTCTGGTTGGGGTTGAGGATATCGATCAGTCTCTTGTGGGTTCTGCGCTCGAACTGCTCACGGGAGTCCTTGTACTTATGGACAGCGCGAAGGATGGTAACAACTTCCTTCTTGGTGGGCAGCGGGATGGGGCCGGAAACCTGAGCGCCGTTGCGCTTCGCGGTCTCCACGATCTTTGCAGCGCTGGAGTCGATCAGCTGGTGATCGTAAGCCTTCAGCCGAATGCGGATCATCTGGTTTGCCATGGTTGGTTTTCCTCCTTGAATTTCGTACTCAGTTTGCTTGGATGTCTGGGTACGGTCGAGCTGATTCTGTGTTCACGCCTCCGTGCGTATCATTCCGAGCCATGAAAAATGGCCGACGCAAGGCCGACCTTTCCCCTGCCGCAGCGATATACGCAGCGCAAAACAGAAGCAGTTCAGCCGCCCGATGACCGGACATACTCCGCGGAAGTTACCGATTTCTCGCAATCTCCCGCATCATCGCAGTGCGTGTTCTGAAAAATTCGCAAATTTCCCCTACACACGCTTGACTATGATACCACCTGTTTCCTGATTTGTCAAGCACAAATTCAGAAAAAATCACAAATTTTCCCGATTATTTTCGGTCATTTCGCAGAGGGTTTTTGGGCAGTCTCCCCTGCCCCGGAAGCGCAAAACACCCTGCCGCAAGCCGCGGCAGGGTGTATCTCTAAATTACCAATTGACAGGATTACTGCGCAGCGGCTTTGTTGCGATCAAAAGAAAGCAGTCGTGTGCCCTGCCACCGCAAAATTCCTTTGTCACCAACAAGATAATTCTCCTGCGCTTTGCAGGACAGCCGCACTCTGGTTCCATCTTCCGTTTCAAACATAATCCATATTACAAACGCAATTTCATTGGAAGCTACTTGCTGCTTATCTATAACCCTTGCAGCCATTTCCAATACCGGAAGCTTATCATTCTCCTTATCCTTCATCTTGATAATCAACAAGCATATACCGCAAACCGCCAGCATTCCCAAAAACACAAACGGAAGGATCTCCGCGATTTCTTCAATTGTGATATCTCCGATTTTCTTTGCTAGGTACATCATATATATCTTCCTTTCTTCCACATCGCATCTTCGTCAAAACCAACCTGTGCCAAAGAGAAATTCAAAGAGGTTATGTTCGCCAAAGTATATGCCTACTATCAACGCAACAATTCCGGTTCCCAGAACCACCCAGCACACAGGCACCAGGTCTTCTCGTTTTCTTCTGTCTTCAGAATTTGAAAAGATCACCAGAGCCAGTGCTGCCGCCAAGGACATAATCACACCAGTGATACGGAGTATTCCTCCAATTTCAATGCTGCCGACCAGCATACCCGCAATGATAAAAACAATTACTGGAATCTCAATTAACCAAATCATTTATTTTCTCCTTTTTGTTTTATAAATCCCGAATATAGTCCGCTGCCGCAAAAAAGGCTAGCGTTTCTGTATGACATTCAATCATCTTTGAATAGGAGAGTTGCTCTTCCTGCGTTGCCTGGATAGCGTTAAGTTTCTGCCGCATCATACATTCGTATTCTTTTTGCTGTTCTATCATTGCATACTGATTCGCAATCATCACTTGCTGGTTCAACATCATTTCAGATTGATTCTCAATTATAGTATCTAGACGATCTTTTATTTCTTCTAGAACAAACATGCTCAATGCATGGTCCAAATCATCTGCACCACTAGTGCTAAACCAATTATATAGATATACCGCTGCATACATCCCCCTGTAATGACCTGGGATAACATTGGCATCGTATGCTTTTTTGAGAAGTCCTCGAACTGTTTGCCCTTCCTTAATCCAATTGTTCAAAATCTCTGTATTTTCGATTTTCTCTTTCCTAGCCTGTTCCTTTGCACTATCTAGTCTATTGTTATATTCATTTAGTTTCTCTTGATAATACTCTTCATTCTTTCGATTGATTGCTATATTTTCATATTTTTCCTTCCAGCAAAGAAATGTCGGAATAGCAAACAGTACTGCTCCGAGGAAGAATATTTGAATTATCCATCCGGGCAATCCTATTGGAATTGGAGCTACAAAAGGCACTACACCAAAGATAAATATCGCCATAATATATATAACAAACATAGCGGTTGAAAAGATACCAAAACAGCCTATGGACGCATCCAGTTCCTTTTCTCGCTGTGGCTTTTGGGGTATAATTCTACCTTCCGTAGTTCTTACAATACGTCTCCATTCATAGATTTGCTCGTCAATCTTTTTTTCCAGCAAATGGAGAGAACACACATTTCGCAAATAAGGTACTAGAAATTCTCTTTTATATTTAGCCACAGTATGCACATCCTTTTCCCATTTATCATCTCATACTCCAAATCCTAAACCGGAGAGTCCTGTCTGCCGCAGGCGCAAAGGCCCAACGCAGCAAGTACGAGCAACAGCATAACCAGTCTCTTCTTCACATCGCATTCTCCTTTCTTTTCCCCTTTTGGGTAATGCAATTATATTCTACTTCCGTAAGTATATCAATTCGCAGGATACACAAATGTCTACTTATGGAATTATGGCAATTTACATATAATTACACTAGTATAAAAAACGTAAGGAGGGGTGTAGCGATGTCAAAGTATTCCGATGCCCAAAAGGAAGCAACAGCCAGATACAACAAGAAGGCCTACGACCGCATCGATGTGGTCGTAAAAAAAGGTCAGCGGCAGGTTATCAAGGATTTCGCCGCCAGTCAAGGAAAATCCCTCAACGGCTTTATCTGCGACGCCATCTACGAAAAAATGAACGAGGAAAGCAAAAACGAGTGACATACCCCGGATTTGTGGGATATGTCACTCGTTTTTTATAAAGAATTATTCCGCGTTCTTCTTCTGGGCTTCCTCCAGCAGCTTGGTGTTGGTCTCCACCAGCTCGCCGAAAGCGGCCAGGAACAGGGCGCTGATGTAGGCCACGCCCACGCCAACAGCCAGGATCAGGACAGCGGCGATCAGACCCGCCACTTCCTCGAACAGGTAGTCAGCCATGGCAAGGATGGCGACCACGACCGCGGCAATCTCAATCCAGAAGAAGGTCTTGGCCAGATTCTTGATCTTGGTACCGGGATTGTTGAACATAGATTTCACCTCTTTGTGTGTAGAATGGCCCTATTCTACCACCCTTCGTCAAAAACCGCAAGAGGTAATTCATATTTTGTTCACACTTTTTCACGGGCGCAAGGTTGGATCAAGCCCCTCCCCTGCAGCTTTCAAATTCAACGCAAAGAGGAAGAACCGAGGCTCTTCCTTTCAGTGTGTCGGAAAAGCATCGAAACAAGAATGTCATTGCGAGGAGCCGCCCAAAAGGCGGCGACGTGGCAATCTCCTGGTGGATGGTTGAGAAAGTTGCCGACCAAAGTCCATCGTAAATGTTCGATGTTAATTGGATTGCTGTTCGCTTCGGACGGTGCTGGAGATTGCCAGGAGGTGAATTGCCCGAAGGGCAAGAGAGACCACCCTGGGGTGCGTCGCTACGCTCCTCGCAATGACATGACGGGGGATGTCTGAATATCCACGGGATTGCCACGGTCACTTCGCTCGCCCCTCGGAATGACATGGTTTTCGCTTCGTGATTGCGTGTTATAGATACATTTTCCGCTATCGTTGCGTTCCGGTGCATCAGGGATGCCGCACCCTATGTTCAAAGATACTCTCCACTCTCAACTTTCAACTCAAAAAGGAAGGACCGAAGTCCTTCCTTTTTTATCACACTCTGTACTGGGGCTGGCAGGTCAGGTTCACGCCCAGGCGTTTGAAGGTCTGCTCGTCCACCGCGGACAGGATCACACTGGAATGGACCTCGCAGCCCCGGAGCTTGGAAAGCTGCTCCATGGCCAGCTCCGCCAGGGGATTGGTGGCGGCGCAGATGGACAGGGCGATCAGGACCTCATCCGTATGGAGCCGGGGGTTCCGGTTGCCCAGGTGGTCCACCTTCAGGTGCTGGATGGGATCGATGACCACGGGAGAGATCAGGTGCAGCTCGTCCCGGATGCCTCCCAGGGCCTTCAGGGCGTTCATCAGCAGCGACGCGGAGGCACCCAGCAGCGCCGAGGTCTTGCCCGTGACGATACGGCCGTCGGGCAGCTCCATGGCTGCGGCGGGCAGGCCGGTCTTTTCCTCCAGCTCCAGCGCCGCGGCAACTACCCGGCGCTGCTCCGGGCCGATGCCGGCCTTACGCATCAGCAGCTCCAGCTTCCGGATGGTCTCGCCGGAGACCTTGCCCTTCTTGTTGTCACACAGGGCGGTATAGTACCGGCGGATGATCTCCTGACAGGAGGCATCCCGGCAGGCTTCGTCATCCACGATGCAGTTGCCCACCATATTCACGCCCATGTCCGTAGGGGACTTGTAGGGACACTGGCCCAGGATCTTCTCGAACATGGCCACCAGCACCGGGAATGCTTCCACATCCCGGTTGTAGTTGACGGTGGTCTGGCCGTAAGCTTCCAGGTGGAAGGGGTCGATCATGTTCACGTCGCTGAGGTCCGCGGTGGCGGCCTCATAGGCCAGGTTCACCGGATGGTTCAGCGCCAGGTTCCACACGGGGAAGGTCTCGAACTTGGCGTAGCCCGCCTTGACACCCCGCTTGTGCTCATGGTAGAGCTGGCTCAGGCAGGTGGCCAGCTTGCCGCTGCCGGGGCCGGGAGCCGTGACCACCACCAGGGACCGGGTGGTCTCGATGAAATCGTTCTTGCCGAAGCCCTCGTCGCTGACGATGAGCCCGGTGTTGTGGGGATAGCCCTCGATGGCGTAGTGGTGATACACCTTCACGCCCATGCCTTCCAGCCGGGCCTGGAACGCCCGGACCGCAAGCTGGTCAGAATACCGGCTCAGGACCACGCTGGACACATACAGGCCGAAATCCCGGAACACCGTGATCAGGCGGATCACATCCTGGTTGTAGGTAATGCCCAGGTCACCCCGGACCTTGTTCTTCTCGATGTCCCCGGCGTTGATGGTGATGACCATCTCCACCTGGTCCTTCATCTGCAGCAGCATCCGCAGCTTGGAATCCGGCTTGAAGCCGGGCAGCACCCGGGACGCATGGTAATCATCGTAGAGCTTGCCGCCGAATTCCAGATACAGCTTGCCGCCGAACTGGGCGATCCGGTCCCGGATGTGGGCGGACTGGGTCTTCAGATACAAGTCGTTGTCGTAGCCGCTTTTTCTCATAGCCTTGCCTCGCTTCAATCATGTAGTTCTGTTCTTGAAACCAACTTCTACTATTGTATAAAAAAGCGGTGAAAATAGCAAGCCCCATTTATCCCCAAAGGACCAAGTTTCTTATTTTGGAATGGTAATGGTCAGGACGATCTGGCTGTCGGTCTCCCGCCGTTCGGACACCGCCGGGATCCCGGAGCGCTGGATCCGGGCCAGGGTCTGATTCAGGCTGTTGAGAAATGCCCCCACGTTGGCCCGGGGCGGCTTGTCCTGGCGGGCGGACAGCAGCTCCTCGATGTACCGCTCTGCCCGGGCCACGCTCATATCCAGCTTCACGATCATGTCGATGGCCCGGAGCTTTTCCGGCTCCGTGGGCAGCTTCAGCAGGGCCCGGCCATGGCGCTCTGTCAGGTTTCCGGAGCGCAGAGCCTCCAGGACCTGGGGCGAATGGCGCAGCAGCCGCAGCTTGTTTGCTACGGCAGACTGGCTCTTGCCGATGATCCGGGCGGCCTGCTCCTGGCTCATGGACCACTGGGTCATAAGCTGGGAGATGCCCCGGGCTTCCTCAATGAAATCCAGGTCCTGGCGCTGAAGGTTCTCCACCAGCGCTGCCATTTCCGATTCCCGCTGGTCCATGGTCATAACGATGCAGGGGATCTCCGTGAGCCCCGCAAGCTGGGCCGCCCGGAGCCGCCGCTCCCCGGCGATGAGCTCATAGGTCGTTCCCATCCGCCGGACGGACAGGGGCTGGAGGATTCCGTGGCAGCGGATAGATTCCGCCAGCTCTTCCAGGGCATCCTCCCGAAAAATCTTCCGGGGCTGGGCCGGATTGGGGCGGATGGCCCTGGCCGGCAGAAACACCACCCGTCCCGTTTCCATATAGGTCTTCAGCTTCTGGCATTGCATTTCCCGGTCCCCCTTGGTATTTGGTGAGACTCATTGTACCCCTCCCCTGCCGGGAAAACCCACGAAACCGGAATGCTGGCACCGGAAAATCAAGCGACAGAAAAAGCGAAAAACACCCGGGCGACAGGTGCCGCCCGGGTACAGGTTATGCCATTTCCAAATTGAGTTCCCTGCCGCCCAGGATGTGGAAGTGCAGGTGGCGGACCGTCTGACCGGCATGCTCGCCGCAGTTGGATACCACCCGGTAGCCCTTTTCCAGGCCCTCGGCCTTGGCAATAGCGGGGATAATCTCGAAGATATGGGCCACCACCGCGCTGTTTTCGGCGGTGATGCCGTCCACGGAGGGGATGTGGGTCTTGGGAATTACCAGAATGTGGGTGGGAGCCTGGGGAGCGATATCCCGGAAGGCCAGAACCAGATCGTCCTCGTAGACCTTGGTGGAGGGGATGGTCCCCGCGATGATCTTGCAGAATAAGCAGTTCGTCATAATTGTTACCTCCTAAATCATAATCCGAAAATATGCAGGCCCAGAGCACTGACGGTGCCCATGATAATGCCCGCGATAATCACACCCAGAGAGACAGCCACCACCGTGGATTTGAAGCCCATGTTGAGAAAGCTGGCACCCAGAGCCCCGGTCCAGGCACCGGTGCCGGGCAGAGGTATGCCGACAAAGAGCATCAGGGCCAGGAACAGGCCGCCGCGGCCCGCGGTAGAAACCAGCTTCCGGCCGGCCTTCTCCCCCTTTTCCAGGCAGAAGGTGAAAAATTTGCCGATAAACTTTTTGTCGGAGCCCCAGACCAGCACCTTCCGGGCAAAGAAATAGATGAAGGGCACCGGGAGCATATTGCCCAGAACGCAGACAATATAGGCAGGCACGGTGGGCAGGTCCATGCCCAGGGCAACGGGAATGGCACCCCGAAGCTCGATCAGAGGCACCATGGAAATCAGAAATACAAGCAGATATTGGGGAAGCATAAAAACTCCTGAAACTAATGATATGGGGTATTATAGCATAAGTTTCCCCGGTTCGCAACGGATAAATCCTTTGTATTTGATTAATGGGCACCTCTAAAATCTCCCTTTTTGGTTTTTGGAGGTTGCCTAAGGTTTTAATCCTGACGTGCCGATGCAAAAACGCAATTTCTCCATCTTGACATTTTTCAGGATAGGATTATAATAGGGGCAGATCGCATAACAAATGAGTCTTCGGGGTGCCGGACGTATCCGGCTGAGATTGGACCATACCCGGGTCCTGACCCGCGAACCTGATACGGCCAGTACCGTCGGAGGGAAAGATGCATAGATGGGATACGCATACGGTATCGCATTGCACCTGGACGGGTTTGCAATGCGATACTTTTTTATTTGGGCACAAGGAACATTTTGCCCGAAAGGAGATTTTATGTCAACCAACGTATCCCGTACACGCATCCTTGCCGAAAGCGCCATCATGATCGCCCTTGCCACTGTCCTGAGTATGTTAAAAATCTGGGAATCACCCTACGGAGGCGCCGTCACGGTTTTGTCCATGGTTCCCATCATTGTGCTGTCCCTGCGCCGCGGCCCAGCAGTCGGCCTGACTGCCGGTCTGGCCCATTCTCTGATCCAGCTTCTGCTGGGCCTGAACAATGTAGCCTGGGTCCCCACCCCCATGGGTATCGCAATCTGCATCCTGACGGACTATATTCTTCCTTTCACCCTGCTGGGCCTGGGAGGAATCTTCCGCAGTGTCCGTTTTACCGGCAACAAAAACACCGATCTGTTCATCAGCGCCGCACTGGGTGCCCTTTTGGTAACAACGGTACGCTACCTCAGCCACATTGTTTCCGGAGTGGTGGTTTGGTACGAGTTGGATCTGGAATGGTATGCGGATGATCCCACGCACATCGTTAATCTCTACGGTCCCTGGATGTTCTCTATTATCTACAATGGCATTTATATGATTCCCGAAATCATTACCACCGTCATTGGCACCCCCCTTCTTGCCAAAGCATTGGCAAGAATCAACCAGTAATGCAAAGCCCGCCCCACGGCTGTGGGGCGGGCTAACTTTTTACCGGTTCCTCAGGACGATCATGCCGGGGGCATTCTCCGCCAGCTTGCTCACCTGGTAGAGGATCTGCGCCACGTCGGAGCGGGTCAGGTTCTCCAGAGCGGGCAGGATAATTCCGTTATCCGCCAGCACATTCACAGCGGACACGGCCCAGTCAGGCAGGCCGGAACCGTTCTCCTCCAGGTCCGCGTCGGCGGACACAGTCAGATCCAGGGCGTTCTGGAGCATCACCGCTGCTTCCGCACCGGTAATGGGAGCGTTCAGCTCCGGCATCTCCGGCAGAAGCGCCGTAAGGCCGGACCGGAGGGCCGCCGCCACATAGGGCTTCAGCCAATCGGGGGTATCCGAATCCAGGCCGGAATAGACCGTTTCCTCTGTGGGGATATCCAGGGTCCGAATCAGCATGGTCAGGAACTCCCCAACCGTCACCGCCTTCTCCGGCTGGAAGCAGGCTTCGCCGCCCAGTTTCTCACCTTCGAAGATCCCGGTGTTGCGCATCCACTCGGCCTCAAACCGGCAGGCACTGCCCTGGGTATCGGCGTACCGGTCCCCTGCCGTAGGCTTCAGGATCTTGACGGTGACCGTGGCTTCCCGGGACACATTGCCCGCAGGATCCGTGGCGGTGAAGGTAAAGGAATCGGTGCCCACCTTGTTTTTCTTGGGGGTATAGGTGAAGGTACCGTCCTCCCGGATCGTCACCTCACCCCGCCGGGGCTGGCGGGTCACCGTATAGGTCAGGCCCTCCCCTTCCGGATCGTGGACCTTGAGACGGCCCTCGTTGGCCAGATTCTTGTAGGTCTCCAGGGCAAAATCCTCCGCCACCGGAGCCTTGTCCTCCTTGCCCCGGATGGCGATGGTCATGGTGGCAGAAGCCGCCACATGGTCGTCATAAATGGGCAGATAGGTCATCTCCGCGCTGCGGTCCTCCTGGGTCCGCAGGGGCACAAAGGTCAGTTTCTCCACCTGCTCCGCCGTCAGGATATCCCCGGGCCGCAGGATCCGGGTCCCCAGCAGTACGGTGCCGCTGTCCCGGTCCGGCAAGGCCAGAACGCAGATCCCCGCCAGAGGCGCCTCCTCCGTAGTAAAATCCGCGCCGGAAAAGCAGTAGGTAGCGTCGCAGTCCACTTCCGCGGCATAGGCCGTCAGGCCAAGGCCCATCATGCAGCAAAATGCCAGAAGCAGACAAGATAGTCTTTTGAACATCATCCATAACCTCCTGTATTTGTGTTCGGAGGTATTGTTTGCCACACCGGGGATATTTATACATGGAAAAACCCGCGGGATATGCTCCCGCGGGTTGGTTTATTGCTGCTGATTCATCTGCTCCTGCAGTTCCTGGATCCTGCGGTCCAGGTCCTGGCTCAGGATATCATAGCCCACGGCGTAGGCGCTCTCCACCCGGTTCCGGGCCCACAGGTAGAGGGCAAGCTGGGCCGCCAGGTACAGCACATAGAACACGAACCAGGCCGCATCCGCGGAAATCGGCAGGGCAACGCCTGCCAGAGCCAGAATCAGGTCCAGATAGCACAAGCCCAGCGTCAGCAGATCCAGCAGATAGAACCACCAGAAGCTCAAATCCAGCTTCAGCAGCTCCACCCGGTTGCCCTTCATCATCAACGTGCTGCGCTGCAGCGCCAACCGGGCACCGGCGGCAGGGTTGTCCATCAGGGCATAGTCCGCCATACGGAACCGGTAGAAGTAGGGTCCGGCAAGCAGAACGAACATCACCACGAAAATCCCGAACATGGGCAGCATGGCCACAAACAGGGCACCCGTATCCACCGCGCTCAAATCCGCCGCGGCGCCGGACTCTATAGCCTCCATCTGGGGGGCCATCAGATCCATCATGGGCTGCGCCAAAGGGGTCATCTCAAATATGACCATGCTCATATACAGGCACATCAGAGCCAGCATCATAAAGTAAAAGCCCCGGTACAGATTCAGCCACAGGACAGAGCCAAAATGTCGGAAACCCTCCAGCATAGTCCCGGGGCCGAAATCCTGGCCCCGGACCATCCGAAGCATACAGGCCAGGTAACCCAGGGTCCAGAAAGGCAGCACCAGATTGCAGCCCATCTGCAGCACCTGAACACCGGTTTCCAGGGCAGCGCGCAGGCCCATACCGCTGAGTCCTCCGGTGCCGGCGATCTGCTGCTGCAGCAGAAAATTCAGCACCGTCACCACCAGCATCACCGCCGCAGTGGCACCGGCATACAGAAGCATCAGCCGGTTGGGGTCATAGGCGGACTGCTGCAATGCCCGCTCGCCCGCTTCCTTCAAACTCCGGCGATCACGAAAATCCATGAAAACGCCTCCTTATCAGACTATTTCTTATATAGTAAGCCACAGAGTCCAAAATAGCAAATGAATTTTTTGTGACTGTATGGCTTTTTCAAAAAACCTGTGCTACAATGAGGTAAATCAAAATTACCCGGAGGTGGAGATATGGAACTCGGCGAGAAGATCCGGATGGCGCGGCTGGAAGCCGGTCTGTCCCAGCGGCAGCTTTGCGGAGATACCATCACGCGGAATATGCTGTCCCTGATCGAGCATGGCACCGCGCGGCCCTCTATGGACACCCTGCGGCAGTTGGCTGCCCGGCTGGGAAAGCCTGTCAGCTGCTTCCTGGAGGAAGACGCGGTGACCTCCCCCAATCAGGCCCTCATGGCCCAGGCCCGGGAGCGGTTCCGGGCCGGAGATCACAGTGCGGTGCCGGAGCTGCTGGAGGGTTACCGGGGCCCCGATCCCGTATTCGACGAAGAGGCCGCTCTGCTGCGGTGTCTTTGCCTGCTGGCCGCGGCGGAACAGGCCATTCGGGAAGGCCGTCTGCCCTACGGGCAGCGGCTCCTGGACCAGGCGGCGGAGGCCGGACGGGACTGTGTATACTACACCTTCCCCCTGGAGCGGGAGCGGCTGCTGCTTCTGTCCCAAGCTCTGCCGGACCGAGCCGGAGAGATCGTCCCCGCCCTGCCACAGGATGACCGGGAGCTGTTGATTCGCGCAAGGGCATCTCTGGAAGAGGATCCCGCACAGGCTGCCCGGTATCTGGACGCTGCCCAAGCGCGGGATACGGCCCAATGGCATCTGCTCCGGGGCGAAAGTCTCTTTGCCCTGGGGGACTACGCCGGGGCGGCGGTCCATTTCCGCCGGGCCGAAGGCAGCTTCCCCCGTGCCGCCATTCCCCGGCTGGAGGCCTGCTACCGGGAGCTGGGAGATTTTAAACAGGCCTACGAATATGCCTGCAAGCAACGGTAAATTGTAGTTTAGCGTAATTGCCGCACCAAAAAGAACCACGTCATTGCGAGCCAGTGCGCACACTGGCGTGGCAATCCCCTTCAGGCTTCCGGGAACTTTCGCCAGAAGAAATCCGTTCTTTTTCCTGGATCTACGCTATATTTTCAACAATGATAGGTGCTGCGTCGCCATACGGGATTGCCACGTCGCCGCCTTTGGGGCGGCTCCTCGCAATGACGTATATATAACTGTAAACTACAATTGTGGTTATCGGCTTTAGTAAGCAAAGCCCAAGATATAGTGGATATGTCCGATTTGTCGGACAAACTCGAATATATAATAGCATCAAGAGGTGATGCTATTATGGCAAAGAAAAAGGAATTGAGTTTCAGCAGATTCCTCAAGCGGTTCTCCACAGAGAAAGCCTGTGCCGACTACCTGTATCAGATAAAGTGGCCCGAGGGATTCGTCTGCCCCAAGTGTGGCTGCCGGGAGCATTACCCTGTGCAGGGCTATGGCCGCTATCAGTGTAAGCACTGCCGTCACCAGACCTCCCTGACGGCCAACACCGTCATGCACCGTACCCATCTGCCTCTGACCAAATGGTTCTGGGCAATCTATCTGGTAGCCTGCGATAAGCGTGGCATCTCTGCTCTGGCCCTGTCCGGTAAGATCGAGGTCTGCTACGAGACCGCTTGGTATATGCTCCGCCGGATCCGCGGAGCCATGGAAATGCGGGACCAGCAGTATTACCTTGAGGGTATTGTGGAGTTCGATGATTCCTATTTTGGAGCCAAGATCAAGGGAAAATAAGGCCGTGGAGCAGGAAATCAGCCGGTATTTGTTGCAGTTTCCAAGGATGAGAAGGGTCATCCTGTTTATCTGAAGATGCACACAGCTGATAACATCCAGCGTCCGTCTGTTGGCTGCTTTGTACGTGGAAATATCAAACCAGGTAGCACTGTGCAGACAGACGGGTTCAGAAGCTACCGTCAGCCCCTTGCTCAGGGTGGATATATCCACGAGTATCAGAATTTCAATGCCGATGGAGAGTTGCTGAAATGGCTACACAGCATCATTGGCAACGCAAAAGCATTTATTAATGGCACCTACCATGGTACAAGCACCAAACATATGCAAATGTATCTTAGCGAGTTCTGCTATCGATTCAATCGCAGAAAGTTCCATGGTGCCATTTTTGACCGTCTGTTGGTTGCTATCGCTCGATAACTATATTTTGTGGTCTGCTTATTAAAGCCGATAACCACAACTACAATTTATCTT
>JAFVWL010000036.1 GCA_017501695.1 Oscillospiraceae bacterium | reverse complement strand
GCCATCGGCGACATCGGCAATGGCTTCCACGATGGACTCCGGCGCAGAGTCCTTGGCCAGATAGGCTGATGCCCCGGAAGAGATGGCCTTTAGGATGTAGGCGGGGGTTTTATAGTGCGAAAGCACCAATGTCCGCACGGCGGGAAAGGCCTCACGAAGAATCCCCAGTAGCGTAAGGCCGTCGGTCTCGGACTCCAGGGAGATGTCCACCATGGCAACGTCAGTTTCCGGATGGGCATTGAGGAAGGCTACGGCCGCACCGGGAGTGGCAACAGATTCAATGGATGCGAACTCGCCATCGGAATGCAATGCCAACTTGAGTCCCATTACGAAAACGGCGGAATCTTCCACGAGAAGAACATGAATCATAGGTCAATGGTTATTTGAAGGCCTCCTTCGGGCCGATTATGCATTTCCATCCTGGCACAAAGCTTATCCAGCAGCTCGCGGGTAATCACAAGGCCTAGGCCATGGCCCCACTCGGGGGCTTCTTCCCGAAGGCCTAGGCCATTGTCGATGATGACAATCTGACGCGCATGGAGAAGATCCTTCGTCGCTTCGCTCCTCAGGATGACAGGAGCCCCCGGGATGTCAGAATGCTGCGAGGCCTTTACTGCATTGTCCAAAAGGTTCCGAAGAATGGTAAGCAGCATGTTCCGATCGGTGCGTACAATCAGGTTTTCGGGAATATCAACTGTGATAACATCTTGGCCACGGACGCTTCCCACAGCTTCCTTGGCGACGCCCAGGAGATTCACCTCACGCATAACGGGCTTCAGCATCCCCTTCTGGCTGAGAGACCACAGCAGAAGGTTCTCCAACAGGGAAGATGCGTTTTCGGCCGAGGCGGACAGCTCGGCAAGCGCCTCTTTCAACTGCACCCTGGAGAGGCCGTCGACCTTCTCCAGTAGTTCCCGTAACAGGATGTAATTTCCGAAGACGGGGCCCCTGATATCGTGGGAGATAATGAAGAAAAGGCGGTTTCGCATATCCAGTTCCTTTACAAGGAGCCTGCGCTCGCGGAGTTTCATCACCGTATAGACGATGGCGGAAAGCAGAAGGAGATATCCCAGCAAGAAGGGCCAGCGGAGCCATATAGGCGGAGGTACGCGGAGCAGCTGTAAAACAGACTCACGTTGATTCCACCTTCCGAAGATATCCGAGCTTTGCTCTTCAAGTGAATGCCGTCCCGGACGGATATTATCTGTGAGGCCGATAAAGCGTCCTTCATTCCAGTCTCCGCTATTAAGGCGATACCTGTGGCGGACAAGACCTTCCAGCGGAAGGGTTCCTGCGGCCTTGATGCCAAGCAGACTGTCCGGATGGAATACTATGGCTCCGCAGGCCCCTCCAAAGGACAGAGAACCGTCCCTGAGGGTGCAGGAAACATGTTCTCCGTAGATATCGGAGGGAAATCCCAACTCCTTGGGAACGCGGCCGACGCTGCCGTCAGTGTCTATGAAATATAGTCCGTCTTCAGTTCCAGCCCATAGCCTGCCTGCG
>JAFVWL010000035.1 GCA_017501695.1 Oscillospiraceae bacterium | reverse complement strand
GGCCTAGATGCTCAGCGAGGATAAATTGTGCCAGAAAAGGCCGACGACGACGGTGGGCTGTCGCCCACCTAGGAGGAGAACGCATTCTGGTGCAATTTAGGCCGGTGAGCGTCAGGCTGTTTTATTAAGAGTTAGTATCAGTCAGCAGTTTGTGCAGCCTCATCGTCACAGCCGCCAGCTCCGCTCTGGTGACCGGTGCCGCAGGATCGAAGGTGCCATCCTCACGGCCCACCATCAGGCCCAGGCTGGCACAGAGGGCCACGGCCTCTGCATACCATGCATCCTGCGGCACATCCGCAAAACCGTCCCCCTCTGCCAGCTTTCCGTAGTCCGGCAGGCAGTAGCCATAGATCCGTTTATCCCCGATGGTGACGCTCCGTCTGTCCACCCGGTCTGTCATGTTGCCCTCAATGACGGTCAGCTTGTCCCCCTCCACGGCGGCCACCGTGCCCCAGTGATCCGGGTCGGCATTTCCCTGCCAGTCATACACCACAAAATCCCCAACCTGGGGTATGTAGCTCCGGTCCCGGACAAATCTTCCCTCCTGTCGGTACAGCGCAATGGCCCTGGTACAGGAACATTCCGGAAAAATAACCTCCGTCAATCCCAGTTTCACCGCCACGGCCACCGCGGCGGCCACGCACCAGTCATCGTTGACGGTCATTTTGTACCCTCTGGGAAGCACAGGCAGCCGATTGTACCAATCGATCAGCTCCCGGTGCCGTTCATCCCCCTCCCGGGCGCCCAGATAGCCTTCCAGCGCCCGGACATAGTCATTTCGAAGCTCCCGTTCTGTCAAAGCACTCACTCCTTCCGCTTCAGCTGGTCGATGGCCTCCCGAAGAACCCCGGGAATGGGCAGGCCCATCAGACCGGCGTTTTCCAGAATGCTGATCACCTCATTGGCGCAGAAGCCGATGACCACCGCGTCCCGGATGTATTGGATATCCAGCAGTACATCCATTTCATGGGCCGTCACCACAATCAGCAGCGTGACCACCTTCCGGGCAAGGCCCTTCCAGCCCACCTGAGATTCCAAGCCGCCTCCGGGGCTTTTGGGACTTGTGTGAAACACGCCGGCCACGATCAGTCCTGTGGCATAGTCGATGGCCATGCACATGATCAGCGCCCCCAATGCCGCGTTCCAGCCCCCGAAGAGTCTGGCGATATATCCGCCGATGATGCCCAGAGCGGTGCAAAAGGTGTTTTTCACAGTGTTACCTCCCTTCCAGGGCGCTGCCTGGAGATCTGCTGCCCCAGAAGCAGCCCCAGCATCCAAACAGCCGGATCATATCGCACATTCGGATTAACCCTTACAACAGGGACAGGGGCGCTGCCCGGCACCAGGATTTCTCCCGTACCCTGTACCGGCAGATCCAGGTTGCACCACACCGGCTCCACCTCATAGGAGGTGATGTAGGAGGAATTCCGGATGGTCTGGGACCAGGGTTCACCCCAGGCCCCATCCCGATAATCCGCAAACCAATACACAAAGGTTCCTGTGGATGCATTGCGCAGCTTCTTTTCCTCCGCCCGATACCGGGCGGTTTCTCCGGCAACCACCCGGTAGCACTGTTCTCCCGGCACCCAGCAGATGATCACATACCGCTCACCGGACACCGTCTCCGGCAGGCCGGGCAGAATCATGCTGTTGTAGCTGTACAGGGCTTCCGGCTCCGGCAGGGCGGTCTGATCCGCCCGGAAGGGAATCCGGTTCAGTCCCTGCAGCAAGCCTGCCATCCAGCTCTCCAGGCCCTTCCAGTCCCTTGGGGTAAAAGCGCCTGCTTTCAGCCAGACACGGGCCTGCTCATCCGCCAGGAGCTGCTCCGACCAGATCCGGCGGAACACCTGCTCTCCCATTCCGGGGATCAATACCGGAGGGCCGCCGCGCTGCTGCTCCCCGGACCAGCTTCCGGATGCCCTGTCGTACACCTGAAACCGGCACACCTCCTCGGAATTTGTGACACAGCCCATCCCGGAATCAAACAGGAACGGCATAGGGGAATAGTAGACCGCCACTTCAGACCACTGTTCCGCGCCGATGGGATACCGCAGTTCTGCCACCGCATGGGGATAGAGCGCCAGGTTATACCCAGGCCTTGCTGGCATGGTCACATCACTGTAAAACGCCATGACGCATTCCCACCCTTCCGCTCCGGACGGCATCCGCCTGCTTGCTTCTGCCCATCAGTAGCTGCCCCCTTCCCAGACATCCAGGGTATCACTGTCAAAGCCGCTCCAGTTCAGCGTACATTCCAGGGTTCCGCAGAGAACCTTGCTGGGCACACCGGACGAATCCAGCTGCAGCACAGCAGTGTCCATTTTGCCGCCCTCCATGGCCGCCTCCACAAGAATGCACCCATCCTCCGTCCGGGTCATACTCAGTCCCGTGACCCTTCGCAGGCCGGTGATGTCCGTAAAGCCATCCTCTGCCACGGACACAGGCAGCTCTGTCAGCACCTCCTCAAGAAACTCCTCCCGGTCCTCCTTTGTGAAATAGTCCACACCGGGCTGGGGCATCTGTCCCGGTTCTCCCGCAGGCCCCTGGGGACCGGTTTCTCCGGGAAGCCCCTGAGGGCCTGTCTCTCCAGGAATTCCCTGAGGGCCTGTGGCTCCCGGAAGCCCCTGTGGGCCTGTCTCTCCGGGAATCCCCTGGGGACCAACCTGCCCGGCAGGACCGACCAGAGAAGCCAGCCATTCCGCTTCGGTTCCTTCAAATCCGTTTTCCAGCGCGATCTCGTAGGCAGACGCGCCGGAACGCAGGCTTTCCGCCTTGTGGATCAGCTCCATCAGGGTCAGCGTCTCGCTTTCGCTGGCGACATTTTCCCCCATAGGCGCAAGCTCCACCCGGATACGGAACGACATGGTGGACAGCACCGCCTGGTCCTGTCCCATCAGGCACACATCCGCCAGCGCGGTTCCGGGAGCAGCCAGGGTCTGGTCCGTCAGTTCCACCGTTACCGTACCGTCAGCGTTGATAACCGCCGGATTCAGGACAAAGCTTCCATCAGGCTTCCGGCACCGGAAATGAGCCGACGCCCCATCGGGAATCTGATAGGGCGCTCCGCCGCAGCTCATGCAGATCCGCAGGAATCGGGTGGCCATATCCCCCTGTTTCGCATGGATTTCCGGGCAGTGATCGGCATTGTCCAGGTCAAGGGTAATCGTTTGTTCCATTTTCATCATAAATCCCTCCTTACCCCTGCCGGAGAATCCCAAGGATTTCAACCAAACGCATACACAAGCCCGGGATTTTTCAATCTTTTTCCATTTTCACCCTGGGAATCCCGGAGAATTGTGTTATAATATGACCCAGACCAAAAACTGTCAGGGAGGCGAAGTCAATGATCTATGTAACCAGCGACCTGCACGGCTGCTCCCCGGAAACGCTGGAAGCGCTGCTGAAAAAGGCAAATTTCACAAAACAGGACTTCCTCTATGTGCTGGGCGATGTGGTGGACCGGGGCGAGGATGGGGTAAAGCTTCTGCTCTGGCTGACCCAGCAGACAAACGTCCAGCTGATTCTGGGCAACCACGAATCCATGCTGCTGTCCTGCCTGTTTCTGTTCGATGAAGTCAATGAACAGTCCCTGCTGGATCTGACGATGGACAAGCTCAAGCGCCTGGAGCACTGGAAGCGCAACGGCGGCGACCCCACCATCAGCGGACTGGAACGGCTCCTGCGGCTGAGCCCGGATCTGTTCGACGGCATCATCGATTATCTCTACGATGCGCCGCTGTACGAGGAAATCACTGTAAACGGCCGGGATTTCGTCCTGGTTCACTCCGGCCTCAATCACTTCAAGCCGGAAAAGGCCCTGGAGGACTACGATGCCAAGGATCTGATCTGGTGCCGTCCCACGCTGACCGATGCCTACTATCCGAACAAACTGACCATTTTCGGCCACACCCCTGCTATGTTCCTCACCCCCGATTCCCCAAACCGGGCAGTAAAAACCGACACCTGGATCTGCGTGGACACCGGCGTCGCCTGCGGCGGAACCCCCATGCTCCTGCGGCTGGATGATCTGGAGGAATTTTATCTGTAAAAAAGGGGACATCCTTTCGGAATGTCCACCCAGGCTGCTGATAAACCTGTTTGTAGAGGGCGCCCTCCCGGACGACCCGTTCGGCAATCTCTGATTGCCGCTTACGCGGCCCGGGACATCGAGGTGGTGCTCCGCGCAGCGAATCAAAATCCTGGTGATTGCCGGTGGCAGTCACACATTGATTCAAACCGTCCCCTACGATTCGTATTTCGGATGTCCCTCTTGAACACGATAGGTGCAGAACAAGCATGATATTCTGCCTTTTCATTCACAATCCTTTTGCGGACTGCGCCTGAAAAGTCAGGAAGTCTCCCACGGGCTAAAAAAGTGTCCACCGGACATTTTTTCGCACCAGTGTGCCCACTGGTGCCGCCCCTTCGACTCCCTCCCTTTCACATACCAAACGAAAAAAGGACATCCTTTCGGATGTCCTTTTTCGTTTGGTGCGCGAGGGGGGAGTCGAACCCCCACGCCCGGAATGAGCACTAGAACCTGAATCTAGCGAGTCTACCAATTCCACCACTCGCGCATATTGGCTCCCCCTGTTGGACTCGAACCAACGACCTGCGGATTAACAGTCCGTCGCTCTACCGACTGAGCTAAGGGGGAATATTTGTGTTGGCATTACCTATTTTCACGGCCCGTCACCAGGCAACTATCGTCGGCGTATGTG
>JAFVWL010000034.1 GCA_017501695.1 Oscillospiraceae bacterium | reverse complement strand
CTATATTGATTACTATAACAACCGGCGTATCAAGGCAAGACTAAAGGGCTTGCCGCCTGCATTACACAGACAGCAAGCCCTCTCGGCAGCTTAAACAATTTGAGTTAGAAATATTTGTCTAACTTTTTGGGGTCACTTCATTGCCCCTCCGCGGCGTATTTTATTACCAAGGCGCTTCTATCCAGCTATCCGTTTCGGAATCATATTGAAGGATAGGTGTAGCCGCATGATAATAGTAGGATCCGTTAATGTAGACCTTCTGAATATCATCGTCCAGGGTTACCGCTATTGTCCCAATCTTAGTTCTCCAGGGCCAATCAAAGGGCTTCCAGTATCCGCACAGGATCATATCCAGGGAGTTATCCTTATTACGTTCTCTCAAAACCTCATAGACTCCGCTGGCCTGGTCGATGGCCTGAAGGTCCACCCAAACCGCGTCCTCCAACGCCCCGTGTTCCCGAAGATGAACATTCCACTCCGTCATCTCGCATCTTGTCTCATGGCGGTATTCCATATTGGCAAACTGGATGGATCCGGACAGAACGCACAGGATCAGAAGCGCCGCCGGAAGCAAGCCGTGGGTCGTATTCTGTTCCTTGGGTCCCGTAAATTCCAAACTGCCGTTAGCCCGAAGCAGGAACAGATACCCCATGAGAATTCCCAGCACCACCGGTCCAAAAAAGGCCAGGGTCATCAGGAAGGCTTTGTTGTCGTCACACATGATCTGATACCACACAGACCACAATAGCGCGGCGCCCGCGGCGGTATACAGCAGGCCACGGATCAGTAGCTTCAGCATTCCGTAAACACCGGGCCGGTCGTCCTGGTTCAGCACGAACCGGATCACGGCAGCTAAGGTCATCCCCACCGCCGCCGTGGTGCTCAGAGCTGTCTGCAGATTAAATTCGGCATACCTGGTCTGAGGCAGAAGCAATACAACAGTCCCTTCCAGCAGCAGGATTCCAGTGCCGAATCCAATGTCCGCTGCCAATGCTCTGAAATTAGGTGCTGTTTTGAATTTCGCCCACCGGTACAGCGTGTTGACCAAAAGCACAGCCCCTGTAAATACGGAGAACCAGAACTGAACAGGCAAATCGAACCCTGGAACCAATTCTAAGGGCAGATTCAGTAGTCCCTTCGCCAGCATACTTGCACCCCAGCCCAGGACTATGGTCAGGATAGCAAACCAGACACCTTTTCCGTACAGCGGCGCTTCCATCTGCTTATGCTCCTGCCGGTCCAGGATCCAGGCGGCTTCCATGCCCACAAATGCCGGAGCCAGCAGGATCGCCAACAGAATATGGTCGTATACAGCCAGATGGCCGGGTCCCGTCACAAAGCAGGTGGTGGGGATCCCGAAGAGCCACAGCAGGCCGCAGACCAGCAACGCGCCGCCCACTACCGCCAGGGGAATGACACGCTTCCGGGGGCTTTTGACCCAGGTGCAGATCAGCATCTGGAGGAAGAAACCCAGACCTCCCACCACGCCCAGAATAACAGTTAAAAACAATACTCCGACAATTGGTAACCAGGCAATCATATACGCCCCTCCTTTCCTAGGGATCCTTTTTCAGGATCAGGTAAACACCGAACATCATTCCCAACACACATAGCACAAAGATCAGTCCGGAGCCATTGATGGTCAAGGTGGAGCTGCTGTTGATCAGCTCAATGGCATCCGGATTCAGCAGCCAAACCATTCCCGTAACTGCCAGGCAAACCACGCACACCACCACGAAAACAAGTCCCGCAAGCATCCCCGGAGTCAGGCTTTGTTTCTTTTTCTCAGCCAACGGAGCCGCAGTATCCCGCTCCTGCTCCTGATTCCCCCGGACCAGCGTGTCCAGACTCACCCCGAAGCAGTCAGCCAGAGCAACGAGCTTCTCCAGATCCGGCGTGGACTGGTTTCCCTCCCATTTGGAGATGGTCTGCCGGGAAACACCGATGATCTCCGCAAGCTGCTCCTGGGACAGGCCCTGCTTCCGCCGCAGGGCATATAAGGTTTCTCCAAGCATTTCCATCCCCTCCTTTCTGTTTCGAGGGTTATCCCTGTTTTGATTTGCGGTCAAAATACCATGCCCCGCCCAGGCAAAGGAAAACGCCCAAGCCAAAGGGAATGGCGTAGATCAGGTTCACCTCCGCCGGAGCACTGTTGACCAAAAGATCCCAGCCGCCTATCCGGTAGGCTATAACGACGCACATGACATGGCTAAGGATCAGGGCTATACCGATACACAGATTTCTGATCCATCGATGGAATTTGTTGTTCATATCCATCCCTCCTTCGCCATGAGCTTACCATTTTTCTCCGTGGAATTCCACCAAGGAACCTTGACAATTCCGCAACGGAGCGTTGCAATTGTGTTTTATTGGATCATTTCCAGGAAATCATCCTCGGAAAGGATGGGAATACCCAGCTCCCGGGCTTTCCGCTCCTTGGAGCCGGCGTTTTCGCCCACGATGACAAAGCTGGTCTTTTTGGACACGGAGCCGGAGACCTTGCCCCCCAGCAGCTCGATCTTCTCGCTGGCTTCCTCCCGGGTGAACTTGCTCAGGGCGCCGGTAAGGACGAAGACCTTCCCAGCAAACCGGGTATCGGAAACCACCCGCTTGCTCTCGAAATTCACTCCCGCCTGCCGCAGCCGCTCCACCATATGGATGGACTGGGGCTGGTCGAACCAGTCCCGGATGGCCTGGGCCGTCACCGCGCCCACATCGCTGACGGCGGTGAGTTCTTCCACAGTTGCCTGCATCAAAGCATCCATGCTGCCGAAATGGGAGGCCAGGACTTTGCCGGTCTTGGCACCCACCTGCCGGATTCCCAGGGCATAGATCAGCCGGGATACATCCTGGGCCTTGCTGGCTTCAATGGCATCCAGCAGCTTCTGGGCAGCTTTCCCACCCTTCTGCCACAGGCTCTTCAGTTCCTCCAGAGTCAGATAATAAATATCTGCCGGGGATTTCAGAAGATTTTTTTCGATCAGAGCTTCCACAATGGCACTGCCCAGGCCCTCGATGTCCATGGCATCCCGGCTGACAAAGTGGGCAATGTTCCGGCTGAGCTGGGCAGGACATTCGGCACCGGTACACCGCAGGAAGGCACCGTCCTCGTCCCGGGCCGTATCCGCCCCGCAGACCGGGCATTTCCCGGGCAGCACATAGGGACTCGTCCCCTCCGGGCGTTTGGAGAAATCCACATCCAGAATTTCCGGAATGATCTCACCGGCTTTTCGGATGCGGACCGTATCACCGATGCGGATGTCCCGGTCGGTGATGAAATCCTGATTGTGGAGGGTTGCGTTGGTCACCGTGGTGCCCGCCAGGCGCACAGGCCGGACCACGGCCTTGGGAGTCAGCACACCGGTGCGGCCCACCTGGACCACAATATCCTCCACCACCGTGGGCTTGATCTCCGGGGGATACTTATAAGCTGCGGCCCACCGGGGGAATTTGGCGGTGGCACCCAGCCGGTCCCGCAAAGCCAGGTCATTGACCTTCACCACGGCGCCGTCAATATCGCAGGTCAGTTCCTCCCGGCTGTCGTTGATGGCATCGATGCGGACATCAATATCGTTGACGGAGGAATAGATCCAGTACGGCAGGACCTTGAATTTCAGGTCCTTCAGGAACTCCAGAGATTCCCTATGGGTGGTAAATTCCACACCTTCGGCAAGCTGGACATTGAACATGTAGATATCCAGACCGCGCTTGGCGGCAATTTTCGGATCCAACTGCCGCAAAGAGCCGGCGGCGGCATTCCGGGGATTGGCAAAGAGGGGCTTGCCCAGCTTCTCCTGTTCCTCATTGAGCCGGTGGAAGCTCCGCTTGGGCATGAACACCTCACCCCGGACGATGAGCCGGGCGGGTGCGTTTTCCAGAACCAACGGAATGGAGCGGATGGTTTTCAGATTCTCCGTCACATCCTCGCCCTCCACACCGTCGCCCCGTGTAGCACCCCGGACAAAAAGTCCGTTCTCGTATTCCAGGGCCACGGAAAGGCCGTCGATCTTGGGCTCCACAGAAAATTCCGTGCCGGGATACCCTGTCAGGATCTTTTCCAGGAATTCGTTCAGCTCCTCCTTGGAGAACACATCCTGCAGGCTCATCAGCGGCACCGGATGGGTCACCTTTTCAAATTTGCTCAGGGCCTGACCGCCTACACGTTTCGTGGGGGAATCGGGCTTGGCAAGCTCCGGGTGGGCCTGTTCCAGGTCCTCCAGCTCCCGCAGGAGCCGGTCATATTCAAAATCCTGCAAAACCGGATCATCCAGATCATAATACCGGTGGTTTGCCTCGTTCAATATGGAAGTCAGCTCTTCCATTCGCTTTTGAATCTCCATAATTATCCTCCCGTATTCAGGAATGTATCGGGCACGTCGCCCACAATGATGGTCTCAGCCACAATGACCTGGGTGGCAACCGCAAAGCTGTAGGTCTCCCCCAGCACCAGTACGGACACATCCACCAGCACCTCCATGGAAAGCTGATGCAGAGTCTGGTTGATCCCCGCCTCCGTAAAATGGCTGGCAAAGGAGCCGTCGGAATTTCGGATGGACAGGATCTGCACCGGGATGCTGGGCCCCCGGCCGGAAAACAGCTCCGGCAGGATCAGGCTCCCCAGGGGCACCCCCAGATGATCCGTGTCCATGGCAAGGATCTCGTCATTGATCAGGTTGAGAATGTTGGTTTTCAGCCGGTTGACCTCGCTCATGTTGGTCTTCAGGGCAGTGATCCTGCCGTTCAGGTCCTTTTCAAAATACACCAGCCGGTCGTACTGGATGCTCCCGGTGACGATCTGTTCGTCGATGGCATCGTTGATCAGGTCCGAGGTAGCGTTTTTGATCTGGGTCTGGGCCAGCTCCCGGATGGCGGAGCGGTACCGGTCCCGGAACAGCAGGAGCCCTCCGGTGCCGATGACGACCAGAATCACCAAAATTCGCAGAAAACGTTTCAATCTAAGGCGCATAGCTCTCCTCCTTTTTGGGAGCCTATGCGCCTTAGGATGGTTTATGAAAGCTTTTTCATGTGGGCCGACGCGGTTTTCGCCATGAGCTTCTTGGTGCCGATTTGATCGAAGGCGATTTCCAGCAGGGCATCGCCGCCCATTTTCATCACCGACAGCACCATGCCCCGGCCAAAGGCCGTATGCTGGACCATGTCACCCTTGTTCAGTTCCAGATAACCGGAGGTCTGGGGTGCCTTGTCCGAAAGGCTGATGGTAACCTTCTTCGGCGCGGGAGTCACGGGCCGGGCGTAGGCGCCCCAGTCGGATCCGCTGTGTTCATAGCCGAAGGTGCTTCGCTGGGCAGGCCGGGCAGTGCCCTTTTTCACCACCTGGTCCTCCGGGATCTCCCGCAGGAACCGGGAGGGCATGGCGGAGCTGGTCCGTCCGTAAAGCATACGGCTCCGGGCATAGGAGATGGTCAGGGTCTGCTTGGCCCGGGTAATGGCTACATAGCAAAGCCGCCGTTCCTCCTCCATTTCCTCCCGCTCGCCAATGGCCCGCATTCCGGGGAACAGGCCATCCTCAAAGCCCACCAGGAACACATGGGGAAATTCCAGACCCTTGGCGGAGTGCATGGTCATCATGACCACCGCGTCATCCCCGGCATTGTACTGCTCCAGGTCCGTGTACAGGGCGATTTCCTCCAGGAAGCCCGCCAGGGTGGGCTCCTCCGCGTTCTGAATGTAGGATGCAATGCTGGATTTTAATTCGCGGACATTTTCCAGCCGGGTCTTGTTTTCCTCCGTGGGCTTGGCTTCCAGCATGGCGATATAGCCTGTACGGAGCATCAGCTCATCATAGAAATCCGTCAGGCTCATGCCGTCGGCCAGAAGCTGGGCCAGGGATTCGATCATCCCCGTAAACTGCATGAGTTTACCCGCGGGCTTTTCCAGCGGTCCGTAGGAATAGGGGTCAGAAATGACCATGTACAAAGGCTTTCCCTCCGCCAGCGCCAGCCGCTGAGCCGTTTCCACAGTCTTGGCACCGATGCCCCGGGGCGGATTGTTGATGATCCGGTTTAAGCGCAGGTCATCCGAGCGGTTGTTGATGATGCACAGGTAGCTGAGCATGTCCTTCACTTCCGCCCGGTCAAAGAACCGGGTGCCGCCGATGACCCGGTAAGGGATGCCGTTGCGCTTCATGGCAAATTCCAGAGCGTTGGACTGGGCATTTGTCCGGTACAAAATGGCGTAGTCCTTGAAATTTTTGCCCCTGGACCCGGCGATGATCCGCCCGGCCACAAAATTGGCCTCCGCCCCCTCGTCCTGGGCTTCATAGACCGTAATCAGGTCGCCGGAGCCGTTGGCGGTCCACAGGCGCTTGCCCTTCCGCCCCAGATTGTGGGCAATGACCGCATTGGCGGCATTCAGAATGGCCTGCGTGGAGCGGTAATTCTGCTCCAGTCGAATGACCCGGGAGCCCTTGTACTGCTGTTCAAAGGACAGGATATTTTCAATGGTGGCACCCCGGAAGCGGTAGATGCTCTGGTCATCGTCGCCCACCACGCAGATATTTTCATAGCCCCCGGCCAGCAAAGCCGTCAGCAGATACTGGGCGTGGTTGGTATCCTGATACTCGTCCACCAAAACATAGCGGAATTTCCGCTGGTAGTACCGCCGGACCTCCTCAAACTGCTGCAAAAGCTCCACGGTCCGGAAAATGATGTCGTCAAAATCCAGGGCGTTGTTATCCTTCAGCCGGGTCTGGTAGGTCTTATAAGCCTTGGCGATCTGGATCACCCGGTAATCCCCGGACCGCTCCGCCCCTTCCAGAAGCTCATCGGGATAGACCATTTTGTCCTTTTCCTTGCTGATGACGCTGAGCACCACCCGGGCGGGGAAGGTCTTGTCATCCAGGCCCATATCCTTGATGATCTCCTTCATCATCCGCTCGGAATCGGAGGAATCGTAAATGGTGAAATCCCGGCTGTAGCCAAGCCGCTCGATCTCCCGGCGGAGGATCCGGCAGCAGGCAGAGTGGAAGGTCATGGCCCACACATCGTCCCCTTCCGGTCCCAGGATCCGGTTCAAGCGCTCCTTCAGCTCGTTGGCAGCCTTATTGGTAAAGGTGATTGCCAGAATACTCCAGGGCAGGGCCGGGTCCATGGCGCACAGCAGATCCGCCCGGCGGCGGTCAAAATCGGACATAGGCTCCCGGAGCTGTTCCAGAAATTCCACATCCTCCTCCGTCACCGTATCGGGGATCAGGTTGGTGTCGCTGCCGCAGCCGTAGCGGATCAGATTTGCGATCCGGTTGATGAGCACAGTGGTCTTTCCGGAGCCTGCTCCGGCAAGCAGCAGAAGCGGACCCTCGGTGGTCAGCACAGCCTGGCGCTGCATTTCGTTGAGATTTTGAAAATGGGAGGCGATGTAATTCCGCCTGGCCTTTAAGAATCGGGTTTCATATTGTTCTGTCATAGTCGCACCTGTCATATGTTGATAGATAGGACTATTTTACTCCATCCGGGTCAAAAGGTAAAGAGTTTTTTATTCCAGCAGCTCCCGAAGCCGCCCCAGAGCCTTCTTTTCGATTCTTGATACCTGGACCTGACTGACCCCCAGGACCCGGGATACCCGGTCCTGAGTCAAGCCATGGAAATACCGCAGCTTGATCACCAGCGCCTCCCGCTCCGGCAAAGCGGTGATGGCCTGGCGCAGGGACAGCTTTTCCAGCAGACATTCCTCAGACTCCGTGTCTGTCAGCACATTCTCCAAGGTGAAGCCGTCCTCCCCCGCTTCCGCGTGGATGGATTCAGTGGATGCCGTAGCGGTTTCCGCCAACGCGATTTCCTCTGGGGTCAGTCCTGTCTGCCGGGCAATTTCCTGAATGGTGGGCTCCCGGCCCAGGGCGGCGGTCAGGTTGTTCCTGGCAGTCTTAATGGCGGCGGACCGTTCCTTGATCCCCCGGGATACCTTGATTGCCCCGTCATCCCGCAAAAACCTGCGGATCTCTCCGGAGATTTTGGGCACGGCATAGGTGGAAAACTGAGTACCGAAGTTTAGATCAAAGCCCTCCACCGCTTTCAAAAAGCCCAGACACCCAAGCTGATACAGGTCATCCGGCTCCGCCCCCCGGCCCAGGAACCGCTTGGCTACCGCCCAGATCAGGCCGGAATTTTCCGTTACCAGAGCTTCCGCCGCCTCCCGGTCCCCAGTCTGGGCCAGCCGAATCAGCTCCAACTGCCTGCTCATTGCCGCCGCTGCAGCTTCCGCCGCATATGTACGGTGGTCCCCTTCCCCGGCTCGGAACTGATGGTCAGGCTGGTCATAAAGCTTTCCATGATGGTAAAGCCCATGCCGCTGCGCTCACTGCCGCCGGTGGTGTACATGGGCCTGCGGGCCTGATCGATGTCCGGTATCCCCACGCCCTTATCCTTTACCACGATGTCCAGCACATTGTCCTTCAGGATCCGGCACCGCACCGTCACCGTACCCAGCTCCTGGGGATAGGCGTGGACGATGGCGTTGGTCACCGCCTCGGATACGGCGGTACGGATATCCCCCAGTTCTTCCAGCGTCGGGTCCATCTGAGATGCGAAGCAGGCCACGGCGGACCGGGCAAAGGCTTCGTTGCAGGATTTGCTGGGAAATTCCAGGATCATATAGTTTTCAAATTTCATACCACTGCCTCCTTGATCTGTACCAGTTTGTCAATACCCGAAGCCCGGAAGACCTTCAGGGGCTGTACGGAAAGTCCGGACAGTACCAGGACCCCTTCGATCCGGTTCATGGCCCGCAGGGCGTTGATGACCACGGCGATGCCGGAGGAATCCACAAAGGTCACCTCCTGAAAATCCAGCACACAGGTATCCGGGGTATAGGCTTCAATTTTGGCGGAAATGGCCTGAATGCAGCTTTTGGCCGTGTGATGATCGATTTCCCCGGTCAACGCTACCGTCAGCTTTCCGTTTTCCAGATAGCTCGTAAATTGCATAGTTTTCCTCCTTTGTCATTATGCGGATTTAGTATAGAAAATCAGACGTTGGTTTTGCTGTCGTAATCCGGTGGAGAAAAAAGAAAACCACCTGTAAGTTCCCTTACAGGTGGTCCAAAAAATATAGATTACAGCTTCTTCAGTGCGGCTTCGCTCTGCTCAAGCTGGGCAATCAGATCACGGGTCTTAGCCTGCTTCTCCCGCTCGGCATTGACCACGGCTTCCGGAGCCCGGGCCACGAACTTCTCGTTGCTCAGCTTGGCATCCAGGCTCTTCAGGAACTTCCGGGCATTCTCCAGCTCCTTGCCGATCCGCTCCAGCTCCTTGGCCACGTCCACAAGCTGGCCCATGGGGATATACAGCTTGGCATCGGCGGTGGTGATGGTCACCATGCCGTCCAGATTCTCAGGCTCCGTATCCAGCAGGGTCACGGCATCGGCATAGGCCAGCCGCTGCAGGAAGCCCTCACCCTCGGTGAAGATCTGGGGCTTGGCGGTCAGGACGAACAGGGCAGCCTTCTTGCTGGGGGGCACATTCATCTCAGTCCGGCGGTTACGGATGGCACGGATGGCGTTCATGACGGACTCCATCTGCTCCTCCTCGGCCTTGAATGCCAGCTCCTGCCGGAATTCGGGCCACTGGGCCACGATGAGAGCCTCGCCCTCATGGGGAATGGACTGCCAGATCTCCTCGGTGATGAAGGGCATGAAGGGATGCAGCAGCCGCAGGGTCTGATCCAGCACATAGACCAGGACGGACATGGCGGTTTCCTTCCGCTCCTGATCCTCGGAGTACAGGCGGGCCTTGGTCAGCTCGATATACCAGTCGCAGTAGGTATCCCAGATGAAGTCGTAGACCTTCTGGACGGCCACGCCCAGCTCGTACTTTTCCAGATTCTCGGTAACCTCGGCGATCAGAGTGTTCAGCTTGGACAGAACCCACTTGTCGGCGATTTCCAGCTTTTCAACGGCGGGCAGCGCGTTTTTGGCATCCTCGCTCAGGTTCATCAGCACATAGCGGGAAGCGTTCCACAGCTTGTTGGCGAAGTTCCGCATGGCCTCGGTCCGCTCCACATAGAAACGCATATCGTTTCCGGGAGAGTTGCCGGTGACCATGTTCATACGCAGGGCATCGCAGCCGTACTTCTCGATCATCTCCAGGGGATCGATGCCGTTGCCCAGGGACTTGGACATCTTCCGGCCCAGGTTGTCACGGACCAGGCCATGGATCAGCACGGTGTGGAAGGGTGCCTGGCCCATGTGCTCCAGGCCGGACACGATCATACGGGACACCCAGAAGGTGATGATGTCATAGCCGGTGACCAGCACGGAGGTGGGATAATACTTCTTCAGGTCCTCAGCCTCGGCATCGGGCCAGCCCAGGGTCTCGAAGGGCCACAGGGCGGAGCTGAACCAGGTATCCAGCACATCGGGATCCCGCTCGATATGGGTGCTGCCGCACTTTTCGCAGCAGGTGGCGTCTTCACGGGAGCAGGTCATATGGCCGCAGTCGGCGCAGTACCACACGGGGATCTGATGGCCCCACCAGAGCTGGCGGGAAATGCACCAGTCACGGATGTTGTTCATCCAGTTCATATAGTTCTTGGTGAACCGCTCGGGGACGAATTTGGTCTCGCCGTCATTGACGGAGCGAATGGCTTCCTCCGCCAGGGTCTTCATGCTGACAAACCACTGAGCGGAGACAATGGGTTCCACATCGTTGCCGCAGCGGTAGCAGGTGCCCACATTGTGCTGGTGATCCTCGATCTTCTCCAGCAGGCCCAGCTCCTCCAGGTCGGCGATGATGGCCTTCCGGGCCTCGTAGCGGTCCATACCCTGATACTTGCCGCCCAGCTCGTTGACCTTGCCCGCATCGTCCAGGACCCGGATCATCTCCAGATTGTGCCGCAGGCCAACCTCGAAGTCGTTGGGGTCATGGGCGGGGGTCATCTTCACGCAGCCGGTGCCAAAGCCCAGGTCCACATAGTCATCGGCCACAATGGGGATCTCCCGGTTCATCAGGGGCAGGATGCACTTCTTGCCGATGATGTCCTGATAACGCTCGTCGTTAGGGTTCACGGCCACACCGGAGTCGCCCAGCATGGTCTCGGGACGGGTGGTGGCCACGATGACATAGCGGCCTTCCTCACCGGCGATGGGGTACTTCAGGTGCCACAGCTTGCCGGGCTTGTCCACATATTCCACCTCGGCATCGGACAGGGCGGTAATACAATGGGGGCACCAGTTGACGATGCGGCTGCCCTTGTAGATCAGTCCCTTCTCGTACAGGGACACGAAGACCTCGCGGACGGCCTTGGAACAACCCTCGTCCATGGTGAACCGGGCACGGTCCCAATCGCAGGAGGCGCCCAGCTTCTTCTGCTGTTCCACGATGCGGTTGCCGTACTGATGCTTCCAGGCCCAGACCCGCTCCAGGAACTTCTCCCGGCCCAGGTCGTGGCGGCTCAAACCCTCGTTCTTGCGAAGCTGCTCCTCCACCTTGATCTGGGTGGCGATACCGGCATGGTCGGTGCCGGGGACCCACAGGGCATCGAAGCCCTGCATCCGCTTGAAGCGAATCAGGGTATCCTGCAGGGTCGCGTCCATAGCGTGGCCCATGTGGAGCTGACCGGTGACGTTGGGAGGCGGCATGACGATGGTGAAGGGCTTGGCGTCGGGCTTGCCCTGGGGCTTGAAATAGCCGCCCTCTTCCCACATCTGATAGATGCGGTTTTCCACCTGCTGAGGTTCGTAAATCTTCGGCAGTTCTCTTGCCATATCAAATCTCTCCTTTTGAGTAATTTTTCAACAACCACGGGATTGCCGCGGGTGCAAGCACCCTCGCAATGACGTGGAAAAAATAAACGCCCCGAGTCCAAAGACTCAGGGCGAAACATACATTTCCGCGGTACCACCTGAATTCCCTTGCGGGCACTCTTGCTGCTGTAACGGGCAGACCCGTATTTCCCTACTGACTCCGTATCCCACGGGATTGCCACACCACTTAAGCGGACTGGTTCGCAATGAAGCAAAATTCAGGAAATCGGCTCCGGGGCGACCATCCGCTGACTCTTTCCATGCCCTCGCACCAACCGGGCACTCTCTGAAGAAAGGCTGGGAGCGGAACCTCCCCTTCATCGCTTTTACCATATTAAACTAGCACATTTTGTGAATTTTGTCAATGAATTTTTGAATATTTTGGGATGCACAATCCGAACCGAGGTGTCCACTTTAGACTTGCAGGTGTCCCCCATTTATGATATAATTTCATATATTTACATTGGAGGGATAGTAATGAAAAAACAGTTTTTCCTGATTCCTGTAATCCTTGCGCTGATTCTGTGTCTGCCCTTTCTGACCGGATCGGTCATGGCAGACGAGCCGGAGTTCATCGACAGCGGCACCTGCGGCGAGAATCTGACCTGGACATTGGACATCGAAGGCACCCTGACCATTTCCGGCGAGGGCGAAATGGAAAACTTTGGTCATGGCGCGTCTCCCAACAAAAAGGACCCCGCTCCCTGGTCTGATTACTGCAATGAAATCAAAAATGTCATTGTGGAGCACGGTGTCACCTCCATCGGTGATTATGCCTTCGGTCATTTTCAGATTGCTGACCGGTGGTCTGTGAAGCGTTATTACTATACCTCGCTTCAGACCGTGACCATGGCGGATACAGTCACACACATCGGCAGCAACGCCTTCTGGTTCTGTAGCGCCCTTGAGGAAATCACCCTCTCCCAGCAGTTGATTTCTGTGGGGGAAAGCTGCTTCGCCCAGTGCGAGATGCTGACCCATATGGAATTTCCTGACACCTGCGTCGAGCTGGGCGGTTACCTCTTTGATTGCTGCTTTAATCTGAAAACCGTGAAGCTGCCCAACGGTCTGGAGGTCATCAACGACTATCTGTTCCAGGGCTGCACCGCACTGGAAGCCATCGACATTCCTGACAGTGTCACTACCCTCGGCCAGTATCCCTTCTCCGCCTGTGTGTCCCTTCAAAATATCGACATTCCTGCCGGTGTTCGGGAAATCGGAGACTTTACTTTCTCCTCCATCAGCCGGGAATTTTTGAATTGCTTCACGGTGACCTTCAAGGGCAGCGCTCCCACCATCAGCAGCTTTGCCTTCTACGGCTTGGAATCCACAGTCTACTACCCTGCCGATGACGAATCCTGGGAGCCCTGGATCGACCAGAACTATGGTGGCACCCTGACCTGGGAGGCTCTGGATATGGCAGAACCTGCCATCCTCTACGGTGACGCGAACCAGGATAACGAGATCGACGGCAAGGATCTGATCCTGCTGCGGCAGCATCTTGCAGGCTGGGATGTGACCGTCTCCCCCGATTCTGCCGACGCCAACGGTGACGGTGAGGTTGACGGCAAGGACCTGATCCTTTTGCGCCAGTATCTGGCGGGCTGGGATGTGGAAATGGGCCCTGCTCCGGAAGGCGACGAGCATTCCATCGTTGGAGACTGGGTTTCTGTTATCCGGTATGATAACGAATACTATAATACCGCTACAGTGCTGGCAACCTATATGAGCTTCTATGAGGATGGAACTGGCGAATACTCTGAAGGTGCTTGGGGAAATCACGATGACTCCGGTAACCCCAGCGACAGTTGGGAACCGCAGCCCATGGGTTATCCTACCTTTTCCTTCACCTATACCTTGGTTGGGGATCAGCTTTCTATCACCATCTATTATGAAGACGATGTCACCGTATGGCGCACCGAAGAACATACGGTATCCTGGAATGAAGACGGATCCATTATTCTGACGGATGAATGCTACCGGCTGATGACGAACCCCCGGATGACTGTCGAAGAACTGCTGATCCTCTTCGGCCTGGACCCCAATGTTCCCCATTCTGACCTGTATATTCCCGGTGTGGATGTGGAAGATGTGATTGTCTGGTTCGCAGAAGTTGCCCTGGACGCGGAATTTTCCGACAGCGGCAATCCCAACGTCATCCAGAAGTGGATGCAGCCCATCCTTTATTCCATCGATGGCAACCCCACGGACAAGGATATGGAAGTGCTGAATAACTTCGTGGCCTGGCTCAACACCATCGAAGGCTTCCCCGGTATGGCACAGGCGGAGAATCCAATGATGGCCAACCAGTATATCAACTTCTGCTCCGGCAGCAGAATGGTGGAAATTCTGGGCAACAATTACTACGGTTGTGACGGTGGTGTGATCTTCTGGTATAACCCTAACAACTGTATTTACAGATCCACCATCTGCTACCGCAACGATATTGAGCAGGAAGTCCGGAACTCTGTGATTCTGGAGGAAATCTATAACGGTCTGGGTCCCGTCCAGGATACGGACCTGCGGGAAGACAGCATCTGCTACAGTGGCTATAGCTTCCCCCAGGAGCTGACGGAGGTGGACGAGCTGATCCTGAAGCTTCTGTATCACCCCAGCATCCAGCCCGGCATGAATTATGACGAATGTGCCGCCGTTATCCGGGAGCTCTATTATTAAACCTCAGGGCCTGCTGCAAGATCATGCAGCAGGCCCTGTTGCCGCAAAGTACGAATAAACTTGCAAATATTTCTGGAAAATGGTATATTATTGATATTCTTCATTTGGAGGGATCCCTATGAAAAAGACTGCTCCCCTGCTGCTCTTGGTGTTGATTCTGTGTCTGAGCTGGCTACCGGTTTCGGCCCATGCAGCGGAAATTACCGCCAGCGGAACCTGTGGCGATAACCTGACCTGGACACTGACCAACGACGGCACCCTGACCATTTCCGGCGAAGGTGACATGTACAACTACGGTAACAATCGCTATAATTCCGGCAAGCCGGCACCCTGGTCCAGCTACCGTAGCAACATCACTCATGTTGTTGTGGAATCCGGTGTCACTTCCATCGGTAACTGTGCCTTCGGTCAGTATCAGAGCGTTGGAATCAACCCTCCTGTGATCAGGACCTATTCCTCTATTCAAACCGTCTCTCTGCCGGACACGGTAATCTCGATCGGAGACAATGCATTCAGCGGCTGTCAGTCTTTGCAGCAGATCAACATGCCCACACAACTGAAATCCGTGGGCGTAATGGCATTCTTCGAATGTTCTGCCCTGACGCATATTGAATTCCCGGACACCTGTGTCACTCTGGGCTACTCTCTCCTTGAAAATTGTATCAATCTTAAGTCCGTCAGGCTGCCCGAAGGTCTGGAAGCCATCCCGAACTTTATGGTTGCCGGCTGTGATGACCTGGAAACCATTGATATTCCCGATACGGTGACTTCCATCGGCGGTTATGCTTTCCACAGATGTTACAGTCTGAAAGAAATCGTTATCCCTGCCGGTGTTACAGAAATCGCGGACTATACATTCCCCACCTTCTCCCTCACCGACTCTTTTGAAGAACTGAGCTACACCATCAAATTCCTTGGAAACGCTCCTGTCTTTGGCGACAACGCCTTTTACAACGCCATCGCAACGGTATACTATCCAAGAAACGACGATACCTGGGCACCCTGGATCAATCAGCACTACGGCGGCTTCCTGACCTGGAAGCCATACGGCGAGGAGCCAACCATCCTCTACGGTGACGCGAACCAGGATAACGAAATCGACGGCAAGGATCTGATCCTGCTGCGGCAGCATCTTGCAGGCTGGGATGTGACCGTCTCCCCCGATTCTGCTGACGCCAACGGTGACGGTGAGGTTGACGGCAAGGACCTGATCCTTCTGCGCCAGCATCTGGCGGGCTGGGATGTGGTCCTGGGACCGAAGCCTGAAGAATCCCACTCCATCCTTGGAACCTGGGTCTATGTGGCCCGGGAGGACTGGGAAGGTGATAATGTCGCCCTTATTGATATCAATTATATGAAATTCAATGCCGATGGCACCGGTTGGAACTGGTTTGAGAATTGGTCCAACTACGATTTACTTTATGGCCGGCCCGCAGACGGTTGGGTGGATATCACGCCGCCATACAGCGACAATTCCTTCACCTATACCCTGGAGGGTGACCGGCTTACCGTTACATACGCGCCCATCGAGGATTTCGAAATCGAAGCGGAGACCAAGGTTTATACCCTGGCCTGGAACGAGGACGGTTCCCTGACCATTCATTACCCGAACGGTGACGAAGGAACCTACAAGCTGCTGCCCCGTGACAATATGTCCCTGGAGGAACTGCTGGAGCTCTTTGGCCTGGACCCCAACGCTCCCGAAAACTAAAACAATACACAAAGCCGCCGCCCACTTGAACTGCACCCCATTTGTTAGACAAGTATGATATAATACTTGTACTAAGAAATGGGGTGTTTTTCTTATGCCTAAAGGAGTACCGAACAAACGATATACGGGTGAGTTTAAGCAGATGGTCGTAGAGAGCATGATGCG
>JAFVWL010000033.1 GCA_017501695.1 Oscillospiraceae bacterium | reverse complement strand
TGATTTGGGCAGAAGATTTCGGCTCAGAAAAAGTTTTGAAAACGGCAGAATACTTTGTGTATTGTGGCGTTTTCAAAACGCATTTATGGGGCGAAAGATTCGCCCAAAGCCCAAAAGGGGAGTTTTTAGAGGTGCCCTACAATTCATCTCTCCACGAAATTTCCACGTCGCCGCCTTTGGGGCGGCTCCTCGCAATGACGTAAAAAACAGCAAACCACAATTCATCTTAACTGCCGGGAAAGTTTCCTTCCGGACGCTCGATTGTCAAACACGCAAAACCGTGCTATGATAATGCCATCAAAGATCTTTGAATACTGATTTTGGAGGATTATGCATATGCATATCGGAAAGAACATCCTGGAGCTTCGCAGAAAGAAAAACGTGACCCAGGAGGAGCTGGCGGCAGAATTGGGTGTCACCGCCGCGGCGGTATCCAAATGGGAAAACGGCTATACCCTGCCGGACATTCTGATGCTCTGCGCTCTGGCAGACTACTTCGAGGTCACAACGGACGAGCTGCTGGGCAGAAACCCGAAAGCCATGTATGCCGTTGTGGCGGCAAAGTCTCCTGAGCTGGGTGCGGAGATTCAGAAGCTTGCCAAAAATCACGGTTTTGTGACGAAACAGATCTTCGGCAGTGTAAAGGAAGCGCTCGCTGCTGCCAGAGCAGATAAAACCGTTACGCACCTGTTTGCAAGCTGCGACGAGTCCGAAGGCGAAGAAACCACGACTGACGAATCCGATACCATTATCTTCATCAACGTTCAGGCCCCGAACCCCCAGCAGATTCTGGACGGCTTTGAAATCTATTTCCAGAACATGGATGCCTACAACACCATCGCCAAGCAGAGCAAAAAGATGTAATGACATACGCAAAAACCGCCTGTCGAAAGACAGGCGGTTTTGAGCATATTCAAGAGGGATATTAGTAGAACTTTCTCTTGTTCTTACGGGCGGCCTCGGACTTCTGCTTACGCTTCAGGCTGGGGCTGACGTAATGCTCGCGCTTCTTAACTTCGGCAATAACGCCCTCCTTGGCGCAGCTCCGCTTAAAACGGCGCAGAGCGCTCTCCAGAGACTCGTTTTCCTTAACGCGAATTTCAGACATGGTTTTCCCTCCTCCCATGGCATCCGGCTATTTCCTGGATGCGTTCAGGGCCTGATCGTCAGGCTAGAATATTATATACACGGATTTGCCAATTGTCAAGCCGGATTTCGGTATTTTTACAAAAATCTTTCCACAGGTCCGTGAATTACTTCACAATCAGGTTGACCAGCTTGTTCTTGACCACGATGGTCTTGCGGATCTCACCGCCCTGCTTTGCCAGGAAGGCGGCGATCTTCTCGTTGGCTACTACATTGGCCACCACAGTGTCATTATCCAGATCGGCAGCCATAAGGACGGTGCCGCGCATCTTGCCGTTGACCTGAACGGCGATGTTGATCTCGGTGTCCTTGCACTTGGCCTCGTCGTAGGTGGGCCAGGGCTCGTAGGCGATGGTGTTGTCATGGCCCAGGAGCTGCCACAGCTCCTCGCCCACATGGGGGATGATGCAGGAGATCATCTTCAGGAAGCCCTCGGCATACGCTCTGGGGCAGGTGCCGTTCTTATAGACCTCGTTGACGAAGACCATCATCTGGGCGATGGCGGTGTTGAAGCCCAGGACCTCAAAATCGGAGGTGACCTTCTTCACGGTCTGGTGGTAGATCTTGGTCAGCTTGCCGTCATCGGTTTCGGTGATGTTGCCGGGCTCAGAGAAGAAGTTCCACACGCGGTTGATAAACTTCTTGGCACCGGCCACGCCGGTGGCGGACCAGGGCTTGGAAACCTCCAGGGGACCCATAAACATTTCGTACAGACGCAGAGTGTCGGCGCCGTACTCCCGGACGATGTCGCTGGGGTTGACCACGAACTCGGGGAACCGCTTGCCCATCTTGATGCCGTTCTCGCCCAGGATCATGCCCTGGTGGACCAGCTTCTTGAAGGGTTCCTTCACGGGAGAGATGCCCTGGTCGTACAGGAACCGGTTCCAGATGCGGGAATAGATCAGGTGACCTACGGCGTGTTCGGGACCGCCTACGTACAGGTCCACGGGCATCCAGTGCTTCAGCAGCTCCGGATCGCAGAGGGCATTCTCGTTGGTGGGGTCGATATAGCGCATATAGTACCAGGAGGAACCGGCGCTGCCGGGCATGGTGGAAGTTTCCCGCTTGCCCTTGATGCCGTTCTCGTCATAGAACTTCCATTCCTCGGCGTTTTCCAGGGGAGCCTGGCCGCCACGGCCCTTGTAATCCTCCAGAACGGGCAGCACCACAGGCAGCTCAGAATCGGGCAGGAACACAGTCTCGCCATCCTCGGTGTACACACAGGGAACAGGCTCGCCCCAGTAGCGCTGACGGGCGAAGATCCACTCCCGGAAGTGGTAGTTGACCTTTCTTCTGGCCACGCCGGCCTTTTCCAGCTTGCAGGTGATGGCTTCCTTGGCTTCCTCCACGGTCAGGCCGGTGAACTCCTCAGAGTTGATCAGCTTGCAGCCCTTGCCCAGGTAATCCTGCTTCTCAAAGGCACACGCGGACACATCCCGGCCCTCGATGACCTGGATCATGGGGATATTGTGGGCCACGGCATACTCGAAGTCACGCTGGTCGTGGCTGGGCACCGCCATAACGGCACCGGTGCCGTAGTTTCCCAGGACGAAGTCGCCGATGAACACGGGAACTTCCTTGCCGTTGACAGGATTGATGGCATAAACACCCTTCAGGGGGCAGCCGGTCTTGGTCTTGCTGGCATCGGTACGGTCCATTTCGCTCTTCTTTGCGGCCTCGGCGATGTAAGCTTCCACTTCCTCCCGGTTCTCCACCCGGTCCAGCAGAGACGCGGTGATCTTGCCATCGGGAGCCAGAACCATAAAGGTGATGCCATAGATGGTTTCAATACAAGTGGTATAGATGGAGAATTCACCGCCGCCCACCAGCTTGAAATCCACTTCCACACCGGTGGATTTGCCGATCCAGTTGCGCTGGATCTCCTTGGTGGATTCGGGCCAGTCCACTTCGTTCAGGCCCTCCAGCAGAGCTTCGGCAAAGGCGGGCTGGTCGATGACCCACTGCATCATCATCTTCTTAACAACAGGATAACCGCCGCGCTCGGACTTGCCGTCGATGACCTCGTCATTGGCCAGCACGGTGCCCAGGGCCTCGCACCAGTTCACGGGCATCTCAATGCGCTTGGCATAGCCCGCTTCCCACAGCTTCTTGAAGATCCACTGGGTCCACTTGTAGAAGCTGGGATCAGAGGTGGCAATGACCTTGGACCAGTCATAGTCAAAGCCCAGCTCCTTCAACTGGCCGGAGAAGGTGGCGATATTCTTCTGGGTAAAGCCGTTGGGATGGTTGCCGGTATCCACGGCATACTGCTCCGCGGGCAGGCCAAAGGAATCATAGCCCATGGGGTGCAGCACATTGTAGCCCTGCATCCGCTTCATGCGGGACATGATGTCGGTAGCGGTATAACCCTCGGGGTGGCCCGCATGGAGACCCACACCGGAGGGGTACGGGAACATATCCAGCACATAGAACTTGGGCTTGGAAAAGTCCCACACATCCGTGGCGAAGGTATTGTTTTCCTCCCAGTATTTATGCCATTTTGCTTCAATGGCGGAAAAATCGTAGTTTGCCATTTCTAAACACCTCTTCAATTATGAGTTGAGAGTGGAAAGTTGAAAGCAACGGTGTCTCCCGTGGAAGCGATTTATATCCATCGGCGCAGCCGATACAATAACTATCAACTCTCAACTATCAACTTTCAACTAAAAATCAGTTTTCTTCGATAACGATATCGGTCAGGTCGATGATTTCCGCATCGGCCCAGACCCGTTCCAGGTCGTAGAACTTCCGGGCTTCGTCGGTAAATACATGGACCACCAGACAGCCGTAGTCCAGCAGCTCCCAGGTGTTGCCCCGGTGGCCCTCCCGGCCCAGGGGCTGCTCCCCGGCGTTCTCCATGGCAAACTCCACATAGTCACACAGGGTCTTGACATGGGTATTGGAGGTGCCGGTGCAGATCAGGAAATAATCCGCCAGGCTGGACACCCGGTCGATCTTCAGCAGCTTGATATTCATGCCCTTCTTTTCATCCAGGGCCTTGGTGGCGATGATGGCCACTTCCTTGGTAGTTAACATAATATTTCTTCCTTTCGGGGGATTCTCTTATTATCGGTTCAGCCAGGCCAGGGCCTCCCGGGTTTCCGGGGACACCTCGCTGCCCTGTCTTGCCAGATGCTCCAGGGTCATTTCCAGGCCGCATTTCAGAGCCGCGTCCAGATCCGTCACGGCCAGGTGCCGCAGCTTCTCCACCCCGGGGAAATCCCGGCAGGGCTCCATGTAATCCGCCACATAAATGATTTTTTCCAGGGTGTTCATATCCGCCTTGCCAGTGGTATGGGAACGGATTGCAGACACCACAGCATCATTTTCCCCAAAAATCCGCCGGGCAACCAGAGAGCCGGTCAAAGCGTGGAGGGTTTTGGGGTAACGGCGGCTGAAATCATCCAGTATGGTACCATATTCGTCACACAAAGTCAATTGCAGGGGACCGTCCAGGGCCTTGGTGATGTCATGGAGCAGTCCCGCCCGGGCCGCGTCGGTAACATCCGCGCCCCAGATTTCCGCCAGCTTCGCCGCCGTATCCCGGCAGCCCAGCACATGGGGTACCCGTTTGGGATCCAGCAGTGAGACGACCACTTGCTCCAGTTCCTCCATAGAAAGCTTCCGAAGGTCCCGGTCCACGCCGTAAAGGCCCTGCGCCAGGATGTGGTCCCTGATCTGAGGGGGCAGGAAGGGGCCGGTGCATTGGAACATCAGCATCCGCCGGATCTGGGTGGAGGAGATGTTGACCACGGAGGTATCCATCAGAAGGACCTTGGCTCCCATAGCTTCCAGGTTCTCTCTGGCCTTTTCCAGTCTGGCCTTCTCCCCTTTTCCGCCCCGGCCAAAGGCCGCCAGGGTTACCTCCGGCAGGATCCGTTCCGGATGCCGCCACTGATGGAAGGATTCCAGCATATCCGTGCCCATGAGCAGGAACAGCTCCGCCGCAGGATACTGGGCCCGGATATCATGGACCGTCTCCCAGGTATAGCTGGGACCTTCCCGGTCCAGCTCCAGAGTGCAGATTTCCAGGGCGTCCAGATCCCGGACCGCCAGGCGCAGCAGCTCCGCCCGCTGGGCCCCTGTGGGCGAGCCGGCAGGAAGCGGCTTGTGGGGCGGAACCGCCACGGGAACCAGCAGCAGCCGGTCCAGGTTCAGTGCCTCCACCGCGCGGGCCGCGGCATGCAGATGTCCGATATGAGGCGGATTGAAAGTACCGCCATAAATGCCAATACGTTCCATGGTACCCCTCCTGTATTAAACCCAGTACGTCATTGCGAGCCAGTGCTCACACTGCGACTCGCCAAGAGCCGCCCTTCGGGCGGTTGCTCGCTTGCATGGCGCCTGCGGGCGCTCATGGCGCGGCAATCCCGTAAGGTTTCCTTGAAATTCGGAGGGGATTGCCACGTCGGGCTTCGCCCTCCTCGCAATGACGCGATCGCTCTTTACTCTTCGCCGTGGAGCTGCTTTTCCCGGCTGCGCTCGATGGCCTTTTCGATAGCCTTCTCCCGGAAGTAGGCGTTACGCTGCTCCCGCTGGGCCTTGGCCGCCATCCGCTTGGCCCGCATGCTCTTGCGGACGGGATTGGCCTTGGACTTGGGAACTTCCTTCCGCTTGGCCCGGCCGGTCTGGTTCCGTTCCTCCTGGCACTTCTCGCTGAAGCGGTAGATCACGAATTTGGTGCCGATAACGGCCACGCCGTCAGCACCGGTGGCGGCACAGATCTCGTCGCTTACCTCCCGGGGGGACATGAGCGCGCCCTCCAGGACTTTGCCCTTTACCAGCTCCCGGGCAGTCAGAAGATTCTCCGCCTCAGCGATGACACCTTCGGTGACGCCGCCCTTGCCCACGATGAGGGTGGTCTCCAGGGTGTTGGCCTGAGCCCGCAGCTCCGCCCGTTCCTTACTTGTCAGCATAGCCTGCCTCCTTGAGTTTCTCATAGAATACATTCAGCGCCCGGGCCCGGTGGGAGATCTTGTTCTTTTCCTCCGGGCTTGCCTCGGCTGTGGTGCAGCCCAGGGGCGGATAATAGAAAATGGGGTCATAGCCGAAGCCGTTCCCGCCCCGGGGCTGGCGGGTCAATTCTCCGTGAACCTCGCCCCGGGCCTGGATCACCTGGCCTTCGGGGGTCACAAAGGTGATGACGCAAACGAACTGGGCCTGACGGTGACCGTCCGGGACGGCTTCCGTGTTTTTCAGCAGCAGCATCATCCGGCCCCAGTCATCCAGGCTTTCATCAAAGCCGTACCGGGCGGAATAGATACCGGGCTCCCCATTCAGGGCATCCACGGCAATACCGGAATCGTCAGCCAGAGCGGGAAGGCCTGTGGCCTTCATCACAGCCTCGGCCTTGATATAGGAATTCTCCTCGAAGGTGGTGCCGGTTTCCTCCACATCAATGTCCACGCCCAGCTCGCTCTGGAGCACCAGTTCGATGCCAAATTTCTCGGTGATTTTGCTGATTTCCACCAGCTTGTGGCGATTTTTGCTTGCTAAAACAACTTTCATTGATTCATTCTCCTGTTTATTTTGCCATTATGAAGTATCCAGGGAATTGCCACACCAGTCTGCGGACTGGTTCGCAATGACACCGGAAAATCAAATCAGTGCGTCCACAAAATCCTTGGCCACAAAGGGCATCAGGTCATCGGCCTTCTCGCCCACACCCACGAATTTCACGGGAATCTTCAGGGCATCGGAAACGGCGATGACGATGCCGCCCTTGGCGGTGCCGTCCAGCTTGGTAATCGCCACGGCGGTGACACCGGCGATCTCCTTGAACTGCTTGGCCTGGATCAGGCCGTTCTGACCGGTGGTGCCGTCCAGAACCAGCAGGACCTCCTTAGCGGCATCGGGCAGTTCCCGCTCCACCACACGGCTGATCTTGTTCAGCTCGTTCATCAAATTCTGCTTGTTGTGGAGCCGTCCGGCGGTATCGATGAGGATCACGTCCACACCCTTGGCCTTGGCGGACTGGATGCCGTCGAACACCACGGCGGCGGGGTCCGCTCCCTCATGCTGGCGGACGATGGAGGCACCGCTGCGGCCCGCCCAGATCTCCAGTTGGTCCGCGGCGGCGGCACGGAAGGTATCGCCGGCCACCATCATGACCTTCTTGCCCTCGTTTACCAGCCGGGTGGCGATCTTGCCGATGGTGGTGGTCTTGCCCACGCCGTTAACACCGATGACCAGGACCACGGCGGGGCTGGTGCTCAGATCCAGCTCAGGCTTGCCCACATTCAGCATATCGTTGAGGATCAGCTTCAGATTGAATTTCACGTGCTCGGTGGTAGTCAGGCCACGGGTCTCCACCCGGCGGCGCAGCTCCTTCATAAGCTTGTTCACAGTATCCATGCCCAGGTCTGCCAGGACAAGGGTCTCTTCCAGTTCGTCGAAGAAATCGTCATCGATGGCATCGGCATTGTCGAAGACATCGTTGAGCATCTCCGTAAAGGCGGCTCTGGTCTTGGCCAGACCCTGCTTAATTTTGTCAAAAAATCCCATATTGTTTCCTTTCAGTTATCCCACCATTGCGAACCCCGAAGGGGATTGCCACGCCATGAGCACCCACAGGTGCCATGCAAGCGGGCAACCGCCCGAAGAGCGGCACTTAGCAAGTCGCAGTATGCGCACTGGCTCGCAATGACGTGTATTTTTTATTCGACGATGCCCAGATACTCCTCCATCTGGTTCAGGTCCAGACGCAGGAGCTTGGACACACCCTGCTCCTGCATGGTCACACCGTAAAGCACATCGGAGGCTTCCATGGTGCCACGGCGGTGGGTGATGACGATGAACTGGGTGTTCTTCGCCAGATTCCGCAGGTAGGAAGCAAAACGTTCCACATTCCGGTCGTCCAGAGCCGCGTCGATCTCATCCAGCAGGCAGAAGGGCGTGGGCCGGACCTTCAAAATGGCAAAGTACAATGCCGTAGCCACGAAGGCCTTCTCGCCGCCGGAGAGCAGGGTGATGGTCTTGACCTGCTTTCCGGGGGGCTGGACCCGGATCTCGATGCCGCAGGTCAGAGGGTTGTCCCGGTCCTCCAGGATCAGTTGACCCTTGCCGCCGCCAAACATCTCTTCAAAGACCTGGCCGAAATAGTGGTCGATCTTCTGGAACTCCGTCAGGAAAATGGTGGTCATTTCCTGGGTGATTCCCCGGATGATGCTCTCCAGCTCCCGTTTGGAGGTCAGCACGTCATCCCGCTGGGCGGACAGGTAGGTATAGCGTTCATTGATCCGGGCATATTCCTCGATGGCACCCAGGTTGGGGGTGCCCAGAGCGGCGATCTTCCGCTTCAGCTCGGATACCCGGCGGTTGCCCGCGGCAACGGACTCGATGCTCCCCCGCTTTTCCACAGCGGTGCCGGGGGTCAGGCCGTAGGAATCCCAGAGCTTGTCGATAATGACCCGCTCCTCCATGGCGGCGTTCTGCCGCTTGTTTTCCAGCATGGCACAGGCCCGGTCCATGTTCATGATGTCCTTGCTCTTTTCCTGAGTCTCCCGCTCCGTGCGGGTCTTGGTGGCTTCCGTCTCCGCCCGCTTGGCCATGACCTGTTCCAGGTTGGCTCGCATTTTTGCGGCGTCGGCATCATTCTCTTCCTTCTTCCGGGCCAGGGTCCGGATCTCTTCTTCCAGCCGCTGGTTGTCCGTGCCCATGGCGTGGAGCAGGACCATCTTCTTTTCCCGGTCGCCCTCCATAGCGGAGCGCAAGGTCTGCAGGTCCTGGATATGGTTCATAGCCGTATTGCGCTCGGCCTCCAGGGCGGCTTCCCCGGTCTTCAGCTCCGTCATCCGGTCCGCGATCTGCGCGGTGCGCTGGCTGACCTCGGTCTGGGTGCCCTCCAAACGGGACAGCTCCAGCCGGACCTGTTCCAACTGGGCGGTGTAGACCTGAATTTTGGCCTGCTGGGCAGCAAAGCGTTCCCGGTCCAGCCGCTGGCGGGCATCCAACGCGTCCGCCTCCCGGCGGGCGGCAGTTTCCGCATCCAGGATCGCCTGGAGCAAAATCTCATGCTGCCGTTCCTGACCCTGAAGCCGCAGGACCTGATCTTCCGCTTCCCGAAGCTGATCCCGGGCAGCGGCAAGCTGATATTCCACCTCATCTGCCAGACGCTGGGCTTCCCGCAGCTCGGTTTCCCCGATCAGCAGTTTTTGCTCCAGATCCTTTTCCTGAGCCGTCAGCTTTTCCAGCTCATTGGCCCGGGACAGGATGCCCGCTTCCTTATTGGTAGAGCCGCCGGTCATGGAACCGCCGGGGTTCATAACCTGACCGTCCAGAGTGACGATCTTGAAGCGGTTTGCGTATTTTCTCGCCATGAAAATGGCGGCGTCGATGTCAGTGCAGATGACGATGCGGCCCAGGAGATTCTCCACGATGCCCCGGTAGCGCTGGTCAAAGGTCACAAGCTGGGAGGCGATGCCCACAAAGCCCCGGCTGTCTTCCAGGCCGTTTTCCCGGAGGGTCTTGCCCTGGATCACGGACAGAGGCAGGAAGGTAGCCCGGCCGCCGCCCACGCGCTTGAGGTAGCCGATGGCTGCTTTGCCGTCGGTTTCATTATCCACAACTATCTGCTGCATGGCACCGCCCAGAGCGATCTCGATGGCTACGGTATACTCGTCGTCCGTGCGGATCAGCCGGGACACAGGCCCGTGGATGCCCCGGAGCTTGCCTCGCTGGGCCTCCTGCATGACCATACGGACGGATTTCTGATAGCTTTCAAAGTCCCGCTCCATGGCACGGAATACCCGGGCCTTGGCCTTGACCCCATCCAGGGTGGTCCGCAGATCATGGACCTGCTCGGCCAGGGTATCCCGGCGCTTCAGCCGGGCGCTCTGGCGCATGGTATAGCCGTTGATGGTATTGGTAGCGGCGGTGACATTCTCCCTGGCGGTACGAAGCTGGCCCAGGCAGTCGTCCAACCGGCCGCGGGCCTGATTCTCCCGGTCCGCCCCGGCGGACAGATCCTCCCGGAGCTGGGTCAGACGGGTCTCGTTTTCCCCGATGGCGGTTTCCAGGCCCCGCAGGTCCGCTTCCCGGCCCGCGATGTCCGAAGTCAGGCTGGTTTCCTGGCCCCGCAGCTCCAGAAACTGCCGGGTCATGCCCTGGGCGTTGGCGGTCATAGCCGCCAGTTCCTGCTGGAGTTTGTCCAGTTCCGTACGGCGGTCGGCCAGGGCCTGGCCGATCTGAATGATCCGCTGCTTGGCCTGCTCCATCTGAGCGGTGATGCCGCCGGAGCGGTCCTCGTCCCCCTGAAGCTCTTCCTCGATCCGGCGGATATTGGCGTTGTTGTTTTCCACATTGCTGCGAAGCACAGCCATCTGGCCATCCAACTGTTGGGAGGTAGCGTCCATCATGGTGACTTTCACCCGAACGGTTTCCAGATCCCCGTCCCGCTGGCGCAGCTCCTGGCCCAGGGATTCGGCCAGGGCATAGAGCTTATCCAGGTCGTCCTTGGCCTGCTGCAGCACAAAGGAGGCGGAGGCATAATCCTCCTCCGCCTTCTTGGCGGCGGCGGAGAGCTTGTCCAGGGAGTCCAGCCACACGGCAACCTCCACCCCGAGCAATTCCTCCTTCAGGGTCAGGTATTTCTTGGCCTTTTCCGACTGGACCTTCAAGGGCTCCAACTGCAGTTCCAGTTCGGAAACCTTATCACCGATGCGCAGCAGATTATCCTCGGTCTGAGCAAGCTTACGCTCGGTTTCCTCCTTGCGGTGGCGGTACTTGGAGATGCCCGCGGCTTCCTCAAAGATTTCCCGGCGGTCCGCGCTCTTCAGGGACAGGATCTCATCGATGCGGCCCTGGCCGATGTTGGAGTAGCCCTCCCTGCCCAGGCCCGTGTCCATGAACAGCTCATGGATGTCCTTGAGCCGGGCAGACTGGCGGTTGATGTAAAATTCCGAATCGCCGGAACGGTAGTAGCGGCGGGTGACCATGACCTCATCCGCGTCATAGGGCAGGGCCCGGTCCGCGTTATCCAGGGTCAGGGTAGCTTCGGCAAAGCCCACGGCCTTCCGCTTCTGGGTACCGCCGAAGATCACATCCTCCATTTTGGCGCCACGGAGCGTCTTGGTGCTCTGTTCGCCCATGACCCAGAGGATGGCGTCGGAAATATTCGATTTGCCGGAGCCGTTGGGGCCCACGATGGCGGTGATGTCGTCACCGAAGCGGATCAGGGTCTTGTCCGGGAAGGACTTGAAGCCCTGAACTTCCAAAGATTTCAGATACACAGCAAAAACCTCGTATAGAAATATGTAGAAAATATCAATTTATTATACGCAGAAACGGTAAAAAAAGCAAGGGTTTCTTTCCTGTGGTGTGGGATAAAGATAGAGAGGCAAATTGTAGTTGTGGTTATCGGCTTTAATCAGCACGATACCAGATGTTGTGAAAGGTGAAGTTTATTGGACAATAGGACATGTATAATTACACCAAAGG
>JAFVWL010000032.1 GCA_017501695.1 Oscillospiraceae bacterium | reverse complement strand
TGGGCTTTGGGCGAATCTTTCGCCCCATAAATGCGTTTTGAAAACGCCACAATACACAAAGTATTCTGCCGTTTTCAAAACTTTTTCTGAGCCGAAATCTTCTGCCCAAATCACCAAAAAATAGTTTTTAGAGGTTGCCATTTGAAAATGTATCAGTAGGGCCGGTTGACCACAACCGGCCGTCTGGTAAATTTGACCTCGATGGGCAAATTTTCCAGAATAACGATACTGCGGTGAATTCTCGGTTTTCGGCCAATCGAGGTCCGAAAACCGAGACGGCGGCTTGAAGTCAAGCCGCCCTGCCGAGACAATTTCTGTAACTTGCGAGATTCGTGCAAAAAATACAGAAAAAAGTTGAAAACTTCCCGGTTTTTCTTGCAAATCCCTCTTGCAAATCCGGAAGTTAGGTGCTATAATACCAGTAATCTAGCGTAGAATATACGAAAGAGAGGGGCTCGCCCCTCTCTTTCTTGCTGAAAGAGGGTTATGATTTGAAAGTCACAGATCTGGTCACCGAGTTCGCCAAGCCCATTGTGGAGTCCTTCGGCTGCACACTGTGGGATGTGGAATACGTCCGGGAGGGCAGCGAGCGCTACCTGCGGGTCTACATCGACAAGGACGGCGGCGTGGACATCGATGACTGCGAGAAGATCCACCGTGCCATGGACCCGGTCCTGGACGAAAAGGATCCCATCGCGGAAAATTATCATTTTGAAGTATCCTCTGCCGGACTGGAGCGGGCCCTGAAACGGCCCGGGGATTTTGAGCGGTTCATGGGCAGCCCCGTGCTGGTCAAGCTCTACCGCCCCCGAAACGGTCTGAAGGAGATCCCCGGCTTCCTGCGGGGCTACGAGGACGGCAAAGTCACTGTGGAAGCGGGAAAAGAAACCATTACTTTTGAAAAATCCCAGGTGGCGCTGGTGCGCCTGCGGGTAGAATTCTAACCAAAGTGGAGGAAATGTATCATGGCAAGAAATACCAGAGCCAAGAAGCAGCCTGAGGCTCACAAGATCGACGGCGCTGAGATCTTCGCTGCACTGCGGGACCTGGAGAAGACCCAGGGCATCCCCATGGATTATATGCTGGAGCGCCTGAAGCAGGCCCTGGCCAATGCTTACCGGAAGGACCGGGAGGATCACCGGGATGTTCCCGCCGAGAATGTGGTGGTGGAAGTCACCGAGCAGGGCATCTCCATGCACCAGGTCAAGACCGTGGTGGAGGAGCTGGAGGATACCGCTCTGGAGATCCATATCGATACCGCCCGGAACCTGAACCCCAACGCCCAGGTGGGCGATACCATCAGCATCCCCGTGGATGTGGAGAAGTTCGGCCGCATCGCTGCCCAGACCGCCAAGCAGGTGGTCATCCAGGGTATCCGGGAAGCCCAGCGGGGCATGGTCTACGAGAGCTATTCCTCCAAGGCCCAGGAGCTGCTGTCCGGCACCGTTCTGCGGCTGGATCCCAGCGGCGACATGATCGTCACCGTGGGTCAGGGCAACGAGCAGCACAATGCTGTCCTCCGGGTTGCCGAGCAGAGCCCCGTGGAGCGTTACAGAGAGGGCGACCGCATCCGCGTCTATGTGCTGGAGGCCCGCCAGAGTGCCAAGTCCACCAATGTTTACGTGTCCCGGACCCATCCCAACCTGGTCCGCCGGCTGTTCGAGCTGGAGACCCCCGAAATTGCCGAGGGTCAGGTGGAGATCCGCAACATCGCCCGGGAAGCCGGCTCCCGCTCCAAGATGGCCGTTCGTGCCGCTGTGGAGGGCCTGGATCCTGTGGGTGCCTGTGTGGGTCCCCGTGGCGGCCGTGTGGGCGCCGTGGTGGAAGAGCTCCGTGGCGAGAAGATCGATATCGTGGTCTGGTCCGAGGATCCCTGCGAGTACGTCAAGGCAGCCCTGAGCCCCGCCGACGTGATCTCCGTCAGCCTGGTGCCCGGCCAGAAGGCCTGCCGTGTGGTGGTGCCCGACGATCAGCTTTCCCTGGCCATCGGCAAGGAGGGCCAGAATGCCCGCCTGGCCGCCCGGCTCACCGGCTATAAGATCGACATCAAGCCCGCATCCCAGGCAGAAGCAGAGTAAAACCTTGCCCCCCGCATTTATGAGGGGGGTGGCCCGCAGGGCCGGGGGGAGTAAATAGACGAACTCCCCCAGTCAAAAATCGGTTCCGAAGAGCCGATTTTTGCCAGCCCCCTCTTGAAAAGCGGGGGCCAAGGGCGGCTCCGCCGCCGGAACGAAGGAGGCAGCTTATGCAAAAGAAGATCCCCCAGCGGCAGTGTATGGGCTGCCGGGAGCGCAGGGAAAAGCGCCAGCTTATCCGGGTGGTCCGGTCCCCCGAGGGACAGGTCAGTCTGGATTTCAGCGGCAAGAAGAACGGACGGGGTGCTTACCTTTGTCCCGATCCCCTGTGCCTGAAGAAAGCCATCAAGTCCAAGGCTCTGGACCGGAGCCTGGAGGTTACCATCCCCCAGGAGGTCCTGGACCAGCTTGAAAAGGAAATGGAGGCGAATCTCCATGGATAAAGCCCTGAACACCCTGGGCCTGGCCCGGAAGGCGGGCAAGGCCGAGCTGGGTGAGGAACCGGTCAACGGTGTCACCCGGGCCCTGAAGGCGGCGCTGGTCATTGTGGCGTCCGATGCTTCGGACCATACCTGGCGGCGGGCCAACAGCTTCGTGGCGGGCACCAATCAGAAGTGCCTGCGCCTGCCCTATACCAAGGCAGAGCTGGGCTTTGCCATCGGGCGGCAGGAGCTGGCCATCGGCGCGTTTACCGACGCGGCCCTGGCCCTGTCCTTCGTCAAGGCCCTGGGCCAGCCGGAGAAGCATCAGGCGGTTCTGGAAGCCCTGGAGGAACGGGTCGCCCGGGTCCGCCAGCGCCAGAAGGAAGCCAAGGCCCATGAGCGGAACGTCCGCAAAGGCAAGAAGTAAGGGCACCTCTAAAAACTCCCCTTTTGCGATTTGACCGGGTCTTTGTACCCAACTTTTCGTTTTGAAAAGTCCGCAATACACAAAGTATTCCGAACTTTCCAAAACTTAATTTGGGCACAAACCCCTCGCCCAAATCATCAAAAAAGAGTTTTT
>JAFVWL010000031.1 GCA_017501695.1 Oscillospiraceae bacterium | reverse complement strand
TGGGCTTTGGGCGAATCTTTCGCCCCATAAATGCGTTTTGAAAACGCCACAATACACAAAGTATTCTGCCGTTTTCAAAACTTTTTCTGAGCCGAAATCTTCTGCCCAAATCACCAAAAAATAGTTTTTAGAGGTTGCCTGTAATTCGCCAGCAAGGAGTGATTTTATGACCGTTCGGGAAGAATTGGAATACCAGGAGCACCGGCGTTTGAATCCGCTGGCTGCTTTCGCGGACAGAAGCAAGGGACGGCCCAATCCGGAGCCGCCCCGGGAGTGGGATGTGCGTACCTGCTACCAGCGGGATACGGATCGAATCGTTCACAGCAAATCCTTCCGGCGGCTCATGCATAAGACCCAGGTTTTCTTGCAGCCGGAGGGCGACCACTACCGCACCCGCATGACCCACACCCTGGAGGTTTCCAGGATCGCCCGGTCCATTACCCGGGCCCTGGGTCTCAACGAGGACCTGGCGGAGGCCATCGCCATGGGACATGACCTGGGCCATACTCCCTTCGGCCACGCGGGGGAGTGGGCCCTGACGGATATGATGGGAAAGCCCTTCCGGCACAACGAACAGAGCCTGCGGGTGGTGGATGTGCTGGAACGGGACGGTGCGGGCCTGAACCTGACCTACGAGGTCCGAAACGGTATACTGTGCCATACGGGAGATCCCTGGCCGGAAACCCTGGAGGGCATGGCTGTCCGCCGCTCCGACCAAATCGCCTACATCAATCACGACATTGACGATGCGATCCGTGCCGGAGTCCTGACCGATGATGACATCCCCGGTGACATCGCCGCGGTCCTTGGCCATTCCAGCCGGGAACGGCTGAACACCCTGGTATGTGACGCGATTCTGACCAGCCGGGAAGCGGGGAAGGTTTGTTTGTCTCCCAAGGTGGACCGTGCCCTGCGGGACCTGCGTTCGTTTATGTTTGAGCGGGTCTACCGTAACCCGGTGGTCAAAGGGGAAGAGACTAAGGCTATGGATATGCTCCGACGGCTGTTTGAATATTATGTAAACCACCCGGAAGCTCTTCCTGGGGATTTTCAGCCACAAATGAGCTTCGACGGCCTGGAACGGACCGTCTGCGACTACATAGCCGGCATGACCGACAACTATGCTGTGGATAAATACACGGAGATTTTTATCCCCATGGGCTGGAATGTCCGGGGATAATGTGGTATAATAAATTGATAAATTACATACTGGAAGTATGATTCCTGTGGACAAGAAAAATTGGATGAATTAAATTTTTGCCGGCCTGCCTATGATTGCTGTGGTCCTGGCAGGCATGGGCAATTCCGTGACCATTTATCCTCCCGCGGCCACGGAGGCGGTGTGTTGCTCCTATTTTACGCTGGTGGAAGATAACCCGGTGCCGTTTGTCTGCCCCTGGCAGCCTTTGGTGCCGGTGTGACCTTTGGCTTGGCTGTTTTGTACTTAGTAAAACGGTCCGATCTCTTCCTCAAGATTATGATGCCTTTGTCTTTTCTGTCTGCCACCGCGGCGGTGGTTCCGGTGCTGGCCAGAGGAGAGATCCTGGTGATCCCCAATATGCTGGTTCCTATTCTACTGATGGCGGTTTGTCTGACCACTTACGGAATGCTGAAGAATCCCCAGCGGGACGAGCCCAAAAAAGAAAGAAAACGGCTTAAATAACCATTTGTAATTACTATGAAAGGAGGAAACAGAGATGGCATTTCCTGCGGCATTTATAGACGAACTGGTCCAACGCAATCCCATTGAGGATGTGGTGGGCCAGTATGTGGCCCTGCAGCGCCGGGGCGCCAATCTCTTCGGCCTGTGCCCCTTCCATGGGGAAAAGACTGCCTCCTTTTCCGTAGCCCCGGACAAGGGGATGTACTATTGCTTCGGCTGCCACAAGGGCGGCGGTGTCATCAACTTCCAGATGGAGGTTGAGGGCATGAGCTATCCCGACGCGGTCCGTGCCCTTGCCCAACGGGTGGGTATGGAGGTGCCTGACGATGCGCAGTACCAGAGCCGCTACAAGGCTCAGGAACGGCTCTGGGCCCTCCACAAGGAAGCCGCCCGGTTCTTCCACAGTAAGCTCTACGCCCCTGAGGGCAGAAATGCCCTGAATTATGCTCTGGGCCGGGGTATGCCCAAGGCTACCCTGACCACCTTCGGTATCGGCTATGCACCGGATACCTGGTCCGCTCTGGTGGACCATCTGCGGACCAAAGGCTATACGGACCAGGAGCTCCGGGAATCGGGCCTGGTCACCGTGTCCAAAAAGAACGGCAACCTCTTTGACCGGTTCCGGGACCGGCTCATGTTCCCCATCATCGATGTCCGGGGCAATGTGATCGGCTTCGGCGGCCGGATTATGAAGGACGATCCCAATGCCGCCAAATATCTGAACTCTCCGGAAACCCTGATCTTCAACAAGCGCAAGAACCTGTTCGCCCTGAACCTTGCGAAAAAGAGCAAGCTGGGCTACCTGATCCTGGTGGAGGGCTATATGGACGCCATCGCCCTGCATCAGTATGGCTTTGATTGCGCCGTGGCATCCCTGGGCACCGCCCTGACCGAGGACGGCGCAACCCTGCTGTCGAGGTATACGGACCAGGTGGTCCTGATCTACGACGGCGATACCGCCGGTCAGAATGCCACCAAGCGGGCCATTCCCATGCTGGAAAAGGCCGGCCTTCAGGTAAAGGTCCTGCAGATGCGGGATGCCAAGGACCCGGACGAATTCCTGAGAAAATTTGGCGCCGATAAATTCAAGGTTCTGCTGGAGGAATCCTCCAACCGGGTGGAATACCAACTGAACGCCATCCGCCGGAAGTACGACCTGCGGGAGGACGAACAGCGGGTGCAATTCGTCCAGGAGGCCGCGGAGCTGATCTGCACACTTCACAGCCCCGTCCAGCGGGAGGTCTACGGCCACCGCACGGCGGAAGCCGCGTCCATCAGCTATGACGCATTCAAGCTGGAACTAAACAAGGCCGTCAAACGCAGGAACGCCAGGGAAAAGAAAAAACAGGAAAAAATCGATTTGGCCCCGGCCCAGGCCCATCGTCCAAAGAGCCGGTCCATTCGCTATGATAATATGAAGTCCGCCATGGCAGAGGAAACGGTCATCGCTCTGGTGCTCAAAGATCCGACGCTGCTGGACCAGGCCCGGGGCCTGCAGGCAGCGGAGTTTTCCTCTGAACTTTTGGGCCGTGTCTATGGTCAGCTTCGCCAGCGCCACGACACGGGACAGGATGTATCCGTGGGAGTCCTGAAAGATTTGTCACCCGAGGAAATGTCCCATGTGGCGGGGATCCTGAGCCGGCAGGAAGGCCCGGTCAACGAACAGGCCCTGCGGGACTGTGTTCGGATCATCCAGCAGGAGCATCAGACCTCGTCGGTGTCCGGCGACGATGACCTGCTGCGGCTGCGGGACAAACTGAAAGAACGAAAAGGAGTCAAATAATGACATCTGGTCTTCTGGATAAGGAACATACCGGAGAAAACGGCATGGGCCAGTTTCTGGATGAGATCCGCCGTTATCCCCGGCTGACCCCGGAGGAGGAACGGAATCTGGCCCGCCGCTGTGCCGCCGGAGACGAGGCGGCCATCCGGGAAATGGTCAATGCCAATCTTCGCCTGGTGGTCTCCGTGGCCCGGGAATACGCGGGACGGGGTGTGCCTCTGCTGGATTTGATCCAGGAGGGGAGCATCGGTCTGATCGCCGCCGCGAAGAAATTTGACTATACTATGGAATATCGGTTTTCTACATACGCCACCAAATGGATCCGCCAGGGAATCGGCCGCTATCTGGAAAACCATACGGGCCTGATTCGCATTCCTGCCCACACGGCGGAGCGGATCCGCAGGATCGCTGCCGCGGCGGCGCTTCTGCGGCAGGAACTGGATCAGGAACCCACATTAGAGCAGATCGCCAGGCAATGCGGTATGACGGAGCCCAAGGTCCGGCAGCTTTTATCCCTGGTGCCGGAGGTGTTGTCCCTGGATGCCCCGGTGGGGGAGGACGCGGAAGGAACGTTGGCCCTGCTGCTGCGGGACATTCAGGCACCCCAGCCCCAGGAGGAACTGGTGCGCCAGGAGCTGAAGTCCACTATGGACTCTCTGCTGAGTATGCTGAGTCCCCGCCAGCGGCAGGTGCTGCGGCTGCGCTTCGGAATGGAGGACGGTGTCTGCCATTCTTTGGAAGATATCGGCAATCTCCTGGGGGTATCCAAGGAACGGACCCGCCAGATCGAACGCCAGGCTATGGACAAGCTGCAGAAGCTGGGCGCGGGCCTGGGATTGGAGGATTTTTTGGAATGATGGATTTTACCTTTGAACAGTCTCCCTGGGAGCTTTTCGCGGAAAAGCTGAAGTGGGGTGACCGGGTCTCCGCGGCCCGGTTTCTGACCCTGCTGGAAGGGGAGAGCGAGGATGCCGTGGAGGAGGCGTTTCAGACCCTGGAGGACCTTCACACGACCCTGGACATTGCCGACCTGCCCAAACCGGAGCCTTCCGGAGAGGCGGGCAAACGCCTGGCCCTGGAAGCCCGGCTGGTCCGGGAAGGAAAACTTCTGGAGGGCTTTGGGTCCGATGATCCCCTGGGAATGTATCTGGCGGAGCTGGCTTCCATGCCCGTTTGCGGTGACCCTGTCCTGCTGGCCCTGGAACTGACAGAATCCGGGAACCCTCAGATGCTTCAGGAGCGGCTGGTGAACCTGTCCCTCTCCCGGGTGGTTCAGTTGGCGGGGGAGTACACCGGCTGCGGTGTGCTGCTCATGGACCTGATCCAGGAGGGCAGCATGGGCCTGTGGCAGGGGATCCTGCGTTATGAAGCCGGTCAGGATTTTGAGATCGAGCGGGATTGGTGGATTCGCCAGTCTATGGCCCGGGCAGTGACCCTTCAGGCCCGGGAAAACGGCGTTGGCAGCAAAATGCGTCAGGCCCTGGAGGACTACCGGACGGCAGATAAACGGCTCCTGACGGAGCTGGGCCGCAACCCCACCCTGGAAGAGATTGCGCTGGAGCTGCACATGACCCCGGAAGGAGCCTATGTGATCCAGGATATGCTTCGCTCTGCCCGGACGGTCCAGCAAGCCAAGGCGGCCCAGGAGCCTCAGGAGGAGACCGAGGACGACAGCCGCCATGTAGAGGATACGGCCTATTTCCAGATGCGCCAGCGGATCACGGAACTGCTGTCCGCCTTGAGCGAACAGGAAGCCCGGGTGCTGACCCTGCGCTATGGCCTGGAAGGCGGCACCCCCATGGACCCGGCCCAAACCGGAGCCAAGCTGGGCATGACCCCTGCTGAGGTTATCAATATGGAAGCAGAAGCCCTGAGCAAGCTGCGTTCTTAGATAAAGAAAGAAGGATTTATTATGGCAAAACATTATTATTCCATCGCCATTGACGGCCCTGCCGGGGCCGGTAAGAGCACCATCGCCAAGGCCCTTGCCCAGGAACTGGGCTACCACTATGTGGACACCGGCGCTATTTACCGTACTGTGGCCTACTTCCTTGACCTGCTGGACATCAGCCCCAAGGACGTGGACGGTGTCACCCGTTACATCGATGAGCTAACCATCGAGATCGAATACGATGAGGAAGGCAAGCAGCATATGCTTATGAACGGCATGGATGTCACCGGCGACATCCGTACCCAGGATATCTCCCAGAAGGCATCCCTGGTTTCCGCTCACGCCGTGGTTCGGGATATGCTGCTGGATATGCAGCGGGATCTGGCCCGGAAGCACAATGTGATCATGGACGGCCGGGACATCGGCACCGTGGTGCTGCCCAAAGCCACGGTGAAGATCTTCCTGACTGCCACCCCGGAGATCCGGGCCTGCCGCCGGTATGACGAGCTGGTGGCCAAGGGCACCGATACCACCTACGAGAAGGTTCTGGCGGAAGTGAAGCAGCGGGACCATCAGGATACCACCCGAGCCATCGCGCCTCTGAAGCAGGCTAAGGACGCGGTGCTGGTGGACACTTCCGAGTTGGATATCCCCGGTGTCATCGCCGCCATCAAGGCCATCGTCGGGGAAAAGATTCCCGGATGAGCATTACCGTAGCCAAAAGCGCCGGCTTCTGTTTCGGCGTGTCCCGGGCGGTGGAGCTGGTGGAGCAGGCGGCCAAGGCCGGAAAGCAGGTAGCCACCCTGGGTCCCATCATCCACAATCGACATGCCGTTGCCCGGTTTGAGGAAATGGGTGTTCGGGTCATCACCGCCCCGGAGCAGGCTGTTCCCGGCAGCACTGTGGTGATCCGTTCCCACGGTGTCACCAGAGCGGTATACCAGCGGCTGGAAAACCAGGGCGTGGAGATCATCGACGCAACCTGCCCCTTCGTCAAGCGCATCCACGGCATCGTCAGCCGGGCGGAGGAAGAGGGCAGACTTCCTGTTATCATCGGCACCCGCAGCCACCCTGAGGTGGAGGGCATCGCCGGCTGGTGCCGGGATTGCCGGGTCTTTGAAACCCCGGAGGAGCTGGAAACTTGGGCAAAATCCGGTGAAATCGCCCCCGACCAGCCAATTTGTATGGTTTGCCAAACAACCTCCACTGAATTTTTGTGGAAAATGTGCGGTAAAATCGCAAAAAAACTGTTTACTAACTTGAAATTATTTGATACAATATGTAGAGCAACGGAATCTCGACAGAGCGAAGCGGCGAACCTCAGTTCCATTTGTCAGGCCATGGTCGTTGTGGGTGACACTCACAGTTCCAACACCGGTCGGCTCGCTATGATTTGCCGGGAACACTGCGGTAAGGTTGTCCTTGTGGACAACGCGTCCGAACTGGACGCGGAATTCTTCCGCGGCGTGCATGATGTTGGTATCACGGCCGGTGCGTCCACACCGGCGTGGATTATAAAGGAGGTCAACAAGACTATGAGCGAAATTATTATCAATGATGCTGTGCAGGAGGAGAGCTTCGCTGAGCTTCTGGAGCAGTCCATCAAGACTTTGAATACAGGAGATAAGGTCATGGGTACCGTCATCGCCATCGGTGCTACCGAGGTCCAGGTCGAACTGGGTACCAAGCACACCGGCTACATTCCCTATGACGAAGTCAGCACCGATCCTTCTGTGAAGCCTGAGGACATCCTGAAGGTTGGCGACGAGATCGAGGTCTTCGTGGTCCGTGTCAACGACCAGGAGGGCACTGTGCAGCTGTCCAAGAAGAAGCTGGACGGCCTGAAGGTTTGGGACGAGATGGCTGCTTACGCTGAGGAGAAGACCACTGTGGAAGGCACCATCACCGAGGAGAACAAGGGCGGCCTGGTTGCTTCCGTCAAGGGCATCCGCGTCTTCATCCCCGCTTCCCAGTCCGGCATTGCCAAGGGCGGCGACATGGCCGGCCAGGTTGGCAAGACCGTGCAGCTGAAGATCACTGAGGTCAACCGTGCCCGCCGTCGTGTCATCGGCTCCATCCGTGCCGTGAACTCCGAGGCCCGCAAGGCTGCTCAGGAGAAGATCTGGAACGAGATCGAGGTCGGTGCCAAGTACCACGGCGTGGTCAAGTCCCTGACTTCTTACGGTGCCTTCGTGGATATCGGCGGCGTGGACGGCATGGTCCATGTTTCCGAGCTGAGCTGGAACCGCATCAAGACTCCCTCCGAGGTTGTCAAGGTTGGCGACGAGATCGATGTTTACGTCATCTCCTTCGACGCTGCCAAGCACAAGATCTCCCTGGGCTACAAGACCACCGAGATGAACCCCTGGAACCAGTTCATGACCAACTACAACGTGGGCGATGTGGTCACCGCCAAGGTCGTGAAGCTGATGACCTTCGGTGCCTTCGCCGAGATCCTGCCCGGTGTTGACGGTCTGATCCACATTTCCCAGATCGCTGACCGCCGGATCGGCAAGCCCGAGGATGTCCTGTCCGAGGGTCAGGAAGTTCAGGTCAAGATCACCGATGTGGACGCCGAGAACAAGCGTATCTCCCTGTCCATCCGTGCTCTGCTGGAAACTCCCGCTGAAGAGGAATAATGGAACCTACATACCGGGACCGCTTTAATGCCGGTCCCGGTATTTGGTTTTTACGTTTATTGAAAACTGAGGTAATACTATGAAAGCAGTTGTTACAGTGGTCGGTAAGGACCGGGTTGGCATTATTGCCAGCATTTGTGTCGAACTGGCCAATTATAATGTGAATGTTTTGGACATCAGCCAGACCGTCATGCAGGGGTACTTTACCATGATGATGGTCGTGGATGTGTCCAATGCCAATCTGCCCCTGGCCCAGATCTGCCAGCAGATGGATGCCAAGGGCCAGGAAATGGGCCTGTCCATCCGCATCCAGCGGGAGGACATTTTTGAGGCCATGCACCGGGTGTGAGGAGAGCTATGCTGAATCAGAAGGACATTTTACAGACTCAGGATATGATCGACAAGCGCCACCTGGATATCCGCACCATTACCATGGGCATTAGCCTTCTGGACTGCGCGGATCAGGACATTCATGCCTGCGCCCGGAAGATCTATGACAAGATCTGCTTCCGGGCAGAGAAGCTGGTGAAGGTGGGTCAGGACATCGAGTGGGAATTTGGTATTCCCATCGTCAACAAGCGGATCTCCGTGACTCCCATGTCTCTGGTGGGTGCTGCCTGCACCGCCGATTCCTATGTACCCCTGGCTATTGCCATGGATAACGCCGCCAAGACCTGCGGTGTCAATTTCATCGGTGGTTTCTCTGCTCTGGTCCAGAAGGGCTGTACCGAAAGCGACTGGAAGCTGATCCGGTCTATTCCGGAGGCTCTGCGGGTCACGGAGCGGGTCTGCTCCAGTGTCAATGTGGGTTCTACCAAAGCCGGCATCAATATGGACGCCGTGGCTGAAATGGGCCGCATTATCAAAAAGACCGCGGAGCTTACCGCGGACCGGGACGGCCTGGGCTGTGCCAAGCTGGTGGTGTTTGCCAACGCGGTGGAGGATAACCCCTTCATGGCCGGTGCCTTCCACGGTGTGGGCGAGCCGGAATGTGTCCTGAATGTGGGCGTTTCCGGTCCTGGCGTGGTTCATCATGCCCTCCAGAGCGTCAAGGGCCAGCCCTTTGACGTGGTGGCAGAGACTATTAAGAAGACTGCCTTCCGGATCACCCGCATGGGCCAGATCGTGGGCGTGGAAGCATCTGCTCGATTGGGCATTCCTTTTGGTATTGTGGACCTGAGCCTGGCGCCTACCCCCGCAGTGGGCGACAGCGTGGCCCGGATTCTGGAGGAAATGGGTCTGGAGGTCTGCGGTACCCATGGTACCACCGCGGCGCTGGCTATGCTGAACGACGCGGTGAAGAAGGGCGGCGTCATGGCCAGCAACCATGTGGGCGGCCTGTCCGGTGCCTTTATCCCCGTGTCCGAAGACGAGGGTATGATCGCCGCTGCCGAGTGCGGCACCCTGACCCTGGATAAGCTGGAAGCCATGACCTGCGTTTGCTCCGTGGGTCTGGATATGATCGCCGTTCCCGGCGATACCAGCGCCGCTACCATCTCTGCCATTATCGCCGATGAGGCGGCCATCGGCATGGTCAATTCCAAGACCACTGCCGTCCGTATCATCCCTGCCCCCAATAAGGTGGTGGGTGACCGGGTGGAAATGGGCGGACTCCTGGGCAGCGCTCCGGTGATGCCGGTCCACGGAGATTCCGCGGAGGAATTCATCGCCCGGGGCGGACGAATCCCCGCGCCCCTGCAGAGCCTGAAAAACTAAAGGCAACCTCTAAAAACTATTTTTTGGTGATTTGGGCAGAAGATTTCGGCTCAGAAAAAGTTTTGAAAACGGCAGAATACTTTGTGTATTGTGGCGTTTTCAAAACACATTTATGGGGCGAAAGATTCGCCCAAAGTCCAAAAGGGGAGTTTTTAGAGGTGCCCTAAAAATAAACAGGGACGGCAAAACCGTCCCTGTTTCAACAGGAGGAAGCATATGCACATTTTTGTGGCACGGCACGGCCAGACCCAGTGGAACGCGGAAAACAAAGTCTGCGGCAGGACGGATCTGCCTCTGACGGCCCTGGGCCTTGCCCAGGCTGAGGAACTGGCGGATAAGGTAGGCCCCTTGAATATCGATTTGATTCTGTGTTCGCCCATGCTCCGGGCACGGCAGACTGCCCAGGCTTCCGCCTCCCGATACGGCATTCCTATGGAGATCGATCAGCGGCTCATTGAGCAGGATTACGGCGTTTTCGAGGGTGCGGACCGGTTCGATCCGGGCTTCTGGGCAAACAAGCGGCAGTTCGCGGTCCGGTATCCCGGCGGCGAATCCATGATGCAGGTCGCTGCCCGGGTGTACAGCCTGTTGGAGGAAATCCGGGTTCGCTATCCCGATAAAAAAGTTCTGCTGGTGTGCCATGGGGGGATCTGCCGGGTGATCCGGACATATTTCGAGGATATGACCAACGAAGACTACGTAAACTATTGCGAAGACAATGCCGCGGTCCGGGAATACCGGCTGTGAGGAAAGGAACGCTTATGCTGTTTGTTCAATATCCGCCCTGCTCCACCTGCCAGAAGGCGAAAAAGTGGCTGGATACCCAGGGCCTGACCTACGATACCCGCCATATTAAGGACCAGCCCCCAACCTACGAAGAGCTGAAGGCCTGGCACAGCGCCAGCGGCCTGCCCCTGAAACGGTTTTTTAACACCAGCGGCCTGCTCTATAAATCCCTGGCACTGAAGGACAGAATCCCAACTATGACCCAGGAGGAACAGCTTCGCCTGTTGGCCTCCGATGGAATGCTGGTGAAGCGTCCCCTGATTATACTGGATGATCGGGTCCTGGTGGGCTTCCGGGAGCAGGAGTGGCAGGAAGCCCTGGTCCGGTGACGGAATCCCCGGGCACCGCTGCTAGGATCAGCCAAAGCCGCAGCCCACGTTCCGGATGGATCTTCATCCAGGGACCCTGGCCCTTGCGCAGATACTCCGTTCCCCACTGGGCGTAATGGACCTGGCTTCCATCTGACAGAGATACGGTGATCCGGACCACCGGTTCCGAGCTGCCGGGATTCCGGGCCGGAGGATCCCAGGGGTCCGTGTGCCGCAGATAATTCAGAACCTTTCCCATCTTTTCCTGACGGTGGTATCGAATCACCCAGGCGTCCGGGGTCTGGATCGACACCTGGGTAACCACCCGCATGGGCCGGGCCGGATTCCGGGCCGGATCCTGCCCGCCGGTCAGAAGCAGGGCAGCGGTCAGCAGAGTCATAAACCAGCTTTTCAATTCCATCACCTTCTTTGTTCCTATCATACCCGCCGCTGCGGGAAGTATGGCTGGGAAACAAACGCAAAAATGGCGTACCGTATAGCGGTACGCCATTTTTTGTCGAATTACAGTTCGCAGTTGCCCACGGTTCTGGGGAAGGGGAGCACATCGCGGATGTTGCCCATGCCGGTCAGGTACATGACACACCGCTCCAGACCCAGGCCGAAGCCTGCGTGACGGGCAGAGCCATACTTCCGCAGGTCCATGTAGAAACCATAGTCCTCGGGCTTCATGCCCAGCTCCTCGATACGGGCCTTCAGGACCTCATAGTTGTCCTCACGCTGGGAACCGCCGATGATCTCGCCGATGCCGGGAACCAGGCAGTCCATGGCCGCCACGGTCTTACCGTCGGGGTTCTGCTTCATGTAGAAGGCCTTGATCTCCTTGGGGTAGTCGGTGACAAAGACGGGCTTCTTGAAGACCACCTCGGTCAGGTAGCGCTCGTGCTCAGTCTGCAGGTCACTGCCCCAGTGCACAGGATAGTCGAAATTGGCATTGTTTTTTTCCAGGATCTCGATGGCCTCGGTGTAGGTTACCCGGCCAAATTCGTTGCTGACCACGTTGTTCAGCCGGTCCAGCAGACCCTTGTCCACGAAGGAGTTGAAGAAGTTCATTTCCTCGGGTGCCCGCTCCAGCACGTAGGTGATGATATACTTGATCATATCCTCGGCCAGATCCATGTCGTCGCCCAGATCGGCGAAGGCGATCTCAGGCTCCACCATCCAGAACTCAGCGGCGTGACGTGTGGTGTTGGAATTCTCCGCCCGGAAGGTGGGACCGAAGGTGTAGATGTTGCGGAAGGCCATGGCGAAGGTTTCGCCGTTGAGCTGACCGGAAACAGTCAGGTTGGTGGGCTTGCCGTAGAAATCCTGGGAGAAGTCCACCTTGCCGTCCTCGGTCATGGGAACGTTCTGCAGGTCCAGGGTGGTGACCTGGAACATCTCGCCGGCACCCTCACAGTCGGAACCGGTGATCAGGGGCGTGTGGACATAGACGAAGTCCCGGTCCTGGAAGAACTGGTGGATAGCCATGGAAATCAGGCTGCGAACACGGAACACGGCCTGGAAGGTGTTGGTCCGGGGCCGCAGATGGGTGATGGTCCGCAGGAACTCCATGGAGTGCCGCTTGGGCTGCAGGGGATAGTCACCGGTGGAAGGACCTTCCACGGTGACAGCCTCCGCCTGGATCTCAAAGGGCTGCTTGGAGCCGGGGGTCAGGATCAGCTTGCCCTTGATGATCAGAGCCGCGCCGATGTTGATTTTGGAGATCTCCTGGAAATTCTCAATGGTGTCGTTGTAAACCACCTGAACGGGATTGAAGTAAGTACCGTCAGACAGCATGATAAAGCCAAACTGCTTGGAGGGCCGGCGGTTGCGGACCCAGCCGCCGATTTCGATAACTTCATCGGCATACTTGGCGGTGTTCTTGAAAAGCTCGCGAACGGAAATCAGTTCCATAGGGGTGTCCTCTCTTCTTGCAAAATATATCTTAGTATACGCCAGATTGGAGGATTTTACAAGAGGGAAGTTGCATTTTTATGGAAAATAGATGAAAAAATAAGGCCCTGCCAAGGTGGCAGGGCCTAAAACGGATGAAATTACAATCCGAAGTAACGCTTGGCGTTCAGGTAGCTGATGCCCTCGACGATCTTCTTCAGGCTGGCCTCGTTGTTGGGGTACTCGCCGTTCTCGACCCACTTGCCCACCAGGTTGCACATAATGCGGCGGAAGTAGTCGTGACGGGCGTAGCTCAGGAAGGACCGGGAGTCGGTCAGCATGCCGATGAAGTTGCCCAGCAGGCCCAGGGAGGCCAGGGACTTCATCTGGTTCTCCATGCCCACCTTGTGGTCGTTGAACCACCAGGCGGAGCCGTGCTGGATCTTGCCGGGAACCTCGGTGCCCTGGAAGCAGCCGATCAGGGTGCCCAACTGAGCGTCGTCGGCGGGATTCAGGGAGTACAGAATGGTCTTGGGGCACTGGCCGGCCTCGTCCAGGACGGACAGCAGCTGGGCGATGTTGCCGCCGCAGGTGTTCTGAGCAATGGCGTCCACGCCGGTGTCGGGGCCCATGGCCTTGAAGATCCGGTTGTTGTTGTTACGGATGCAGGAGTAGTGGAGCTGCATGGCGATGTCCAGACGGTGGTAGGCCTTGCCCAGGCAAACCAGGATCACGGTCTGGTAGCCTTCGATCTCCTCCACGGTCAGCTTCTCACCCTTCAGAGCCTTCTGGTAGACGGCATCCGCCTGCTCCACGGTGTAGTTGACGAAGGGGACATAGTCCAGACCATGGTCGGAAGCCCGGCAGCCATGCTCCTTGAAGAACTCCAGCCGCTCCACCAGAGCATCCAGCACGTCCTGCATGGTCTCCAGCTTCTCCTTGCCCACGGACTTGGCCAGAGCGGCCATGTACTCGTGCCAGCCGGCCTTGTGGATGTTCACGGCCTTGTCAGGACGGTAGGAGGGACCCACGACGGTTTCCATGGTGGGATCGGCGGCGATCTTATCGTGCCATTCCAGAGTGTCGACGGGATCGTCGGTGGTGCCGATGAAGGCCACGTTGGCCTTGCGGATCAGACCCCGGGCGGTCATGTCGGGATCTTCCTGCAGCAGCTTGTTGCAGTGCTCCCAGATCCGGGGGGCGCTTTCCACGGTCAGAGGCTCCTCCACGCCGAAGAACTGCTTCAGCTCCAGGTGGCACCAGTGGTACATGGGGTTGCCGATGGCCATTTCCAGAGCCTCAGCCAGCTTCAGGAAGCGCTCATAGGGGGGCTGATTGCCGGAGATGTAATCCTCGGAAATGCCGTGGGAACGCATCATGCGCCACTTGTAGTGGTCGCCGGCATAGGAGCCGTCGCTCTGCTGACCGCCCAGCCACACTTCCACGATGTTGTTGAAGCGGCGGTCCTCGTAGATCTCACGGGGATTCAGGTGGCAGTGGTAGTCGCACAGGGGCATCTTGGATGCATAGTCGTGGTACAGGTGCTGCGCGGTTTCGGTTTCCAGGATGAAATTGCTGTCATTGAAAGGTTTCATGTTGATTGGTACGGCGATAACGCCATACTCCCTCCTTTACCCATAGTATGATAAGTTTATTATATATTCTGGACAGGGATTTTCAAGATGGCGAAAAGCATAATCTTTTGCGTACCCTTTTGCGCATTTTCCCCAATACCCGCCGGATAAAAAACCGGCGGCCCGGTCTTCTTGGATGAAGACTCAGCCGCCGGTGGGGATGTATCCGTTTTTAATGCGTTCAGCCATGACTGTAATCATTTCGCGGACCTGATCTGCAGGCAGACCACGGGTGTGTAGATTATACATCACTTTTTTATCCGAATCATGTAAAAAAACATTAATCGAGAGAGGACCGGACTGTTCCGGTTCTTCAATATACAAAACGTGGTATCCTGAAAGTATCATGGTTTCCTGATAGCCACCTTCTGTATCGACATTGAACACACCATCACTGGAGGCTACTACCAGGGTAATGCGGGAACTGGTGTCTGTATGCACATAAATATACATATAGAAACTGGCACTGTAAAACGTTCTTTTCTTGCAGAAGAAAACCTCAGGAACCAGTCCTTCCAGCAGTGTACCCACCGCCGGGTCTTCCTGAGCTGTCGGGGGAACTGTGGGTGCAGGTTGTTTTGACGGGTATGTAGTTTCTGGGGGCGATTCTTCCTTCTGGAGTTTTTTTGCCAAAGCGGCTGTGGTTTCCCAAACAATGTCCGCTGCCTCCCCTGTGCCGGTAACCTGGTAATAAAGACCCTTTTCCGGCAAATGAAGATACATAGTGCAAGCCCGTTGCCCGGTTGAAAGAATTTTCTCTATATATAGTCCTCCGTAGTCCGAGAGAAGGAACACCTCCGTGTGTGCGTTTTCTGTGTCATTATTGATAACCATCTGATCGTCAATGGTTGTCAGTAATAGGTTAGATTTGCTTTCAGGAGCACCAAAAATACACGTATATTTTTCGTCACTGTCATATTTGAAAGTACGGCATTGATACCCCCGGGGAACCAGTCCCTCCAGAAGTGTTCCTACTGCCGGGTCTTCCGCAGCTTCTTGCGTATCCTGAATCAGTGCGGTGACGATGCTCCAAACCAAGTCAGGTTCGACATTGGTGCTGAGCAGCGAGCACACCGTTTTGCCATCCTGAGAGAGCCAAAAAACATTCAGCTCGGACTGTTTCCCTTGGATATTGGACTGAACATACCGGATCTCCCGGCCGGAGATGGTGGTCGTGAATACATCCTCGTTTTCGGTGTCGATCAAGAGGCTGCCTGTGCTGACTGAGGTATCATAGGTAATGAGGGCTCCTGTGCTGCTGTTCAGAAAGGTGAGGGATTGGGTGCCATTATCATAAGTCTCGTTGTAAATACATGAAAATCCCGGAGGAATCAGATGCTCCAGCACATCTGTTGCTGGATCATAAGGGGCTGCGGGATTTTCTGATGGGGATGCATCATTGCCGGGAATGGAAATGATGGGAAGATGACGGTTTGCTTCGATCAATTCGATGAAGAAATTCACAACCGGAATCCGCAGGGCTTCCACATTCCAGATCACGGTCCCGGCGGCGATAAGCACCACCGCCAGAACCAGCAGGACGATGCCGGTGTTCCGAAGTAGGGTGCGAAGCAGCTTTTTCCGTTCCGCCCCGGGTTCCGGTCCGGCTTCCAGGGCAGCCTTGGCTTCCTCGTATTCTTTGATCAGAGCTTCCTTGGATTTGTGCATGGTTTCGATTCTCCTAGAAAAATTCGGTCTCCCGGATTTTGATGGCCATGTGCCTCGCCAGATTCAGAAGCAATTCCTCGTCCTCAATCTTGTAGGTTTCAATCGTGTAGTATTTTTCAGCCGCGGGAATGTGCCAGATCAGCATCCAACATGGATCACCGTGGATTGTTTTCTGCTTAATCAGGTAACCGGTGTAGCCGATAATATCGACCTGGCGGGTAATGGCGCCAACTGTGTTGATGTAGCCTTCGAAATCCTCTGGTTGCCCGGTAATCACAAGGGTTGCTCTGGTATCCGGGTTCCTGTAGGTGAATATCCAGTACTTTAGGTGATTCACGTCCTCAGAGAGCAGCTCAAAACCGTCGGGGACCAACTCCGCGAAGAAGTCGGCTGTGGGCGGCCTTTTGGTGACATATGCCTGCGGCACATCCAACAGGTGATACCATTGTATGATAATGGGATAGTGATAAATCAATTTGTTGAGAAAAGGAACTCGGAAGCGTTCGTTTCTCATCATGGCGAAAAAGACACTTGTCGCAATCAATGCCAGAACCAGCAGGACGATGCCGGTGTTCCGAAGTAGGGTGCGAAGCAGCTTTTTCCGTTCCGCCCGGGGCTCCGGTCCGGCTTCCAGGGCGGTTTTTGCTTCCTCAAACTCCCGGACCAGAGTTTCCTTGGACTTCTGTATCATGTTCGAACTCCTTAAATGGCCAGGGCTTCCAGCCGCCGGGCCACATTGTCGGCCAGGCGAATCACCCGATCCCGGTTCAACCCACTGCAGATGACACTGTAATACCGCTGTGCTGCAGGTACATGCCAAATAATATGAATTGTCATTCCGCTGGATTTTTCTTCTTCGATAAGATAGCCGGTATATCCGGCGACGGAGATGCTGTAGACCTGGGCATCTTCCGTATCGATTTTAGGACTGGAAGAATCTTTGACGGACATACAAACGATCGTGGCATTCTCGTTGTTCCGATTCTTAAAAATATAGAGCCAGGTTTTTGACAGATTAGGTTCACCCCGCACATAGTCAAACCCATTGGGCAGAAGCCCCTTGAAGAGCTCCTTCGTAGCTGGCTCTCTGTTGGCATAATCCTCCGAGGTCAGGGGCTGGGTGGGGTCAGTAATGGGAATCAGGGTGGAGTAGATGCCGTGGTCCTCCAGAATAAAACTGATGATGGGATTCCGCATGGCATCCACCGACAGCACCAGTGGGGTCATCAACCCAATCAGCACCAGCACCGTCACCAGCACCCGGGTAACGCCGCAACCAACTCGGCGGACGAATTCCCGCCGCTGTCCCCGCCGGCGGCCATCGATGATCATATCGTGTACCAGCCGGTCAACCTTCTGGGGAACCTCCGGCACATCGCCCCGGGCATCTGCTTCCTGGAACTCGTGCAAAAGCCGGTTTCCTTCTTCTTCCAGATATTCGTTCATAAGCAGGGTAAAGTACGCGTCCTCATAATCTTCCAGCAGCTCGTCTCTCGTCTTAGGTGTCATGTTTGGTTCCTCCTTTCTCTGCGTTGAACAGGATTCGCTGAGCCCGCTTTTTGGCCCGGCTCAGGGCCATGCGGATGTTTGCGTGTTTGATGCCGCAAAGCTGTGCCAGCTCCTCATCGGTGTAGCCGATGATGTACTTGCCCTCCAGCAATTGCCAGTCCCGTTCGGCCAGCTTTTGCCGCAGTTGCTGGACATCCCAGTAAGCGTCCGCCAGGGGAGCCCGGTGCATCAGCGACATGGGGTCCGGCAGAGGCCCCAGATCCTCATGGGACATGGTCTCGGATTCTGTGCTGTTGACCCGATATTTATCAATAAACGCTGATTGGGTGGCGGCATATATGTAGTAGGCAACTTTGCCCGGCTCATCTTCGATAGCCCGGAGGGTTGGGATCTGCCGCATGAGCCGCTCGGCCACATCCTGGACCAGATCCTCGTGTTTGGAAGCGTCAAAACATACCCGTGCCGCGAAATGCGCCATTAATGATTTGTTTGCGGCGAAGAAGCGGTCGAAAAAGACCACATCTTCCGGTGTCAAGGGAACCGTCTTGCGACGGACCTGCATAGGGATCACCACTTTTCTATACTTCTACACATATATAGACGAAACAAATCGAAATTTGTAACACCTGTATTTATAAAAAATGCCGCTTTCCTGTTTGAACTGCACCCCATTTGTTAGACAAGTATGATATAATACTTGTACTAAGAAATGGGGTGTTTTTCTTATGCCTAAAGGAGTACCGAACAAACGATATACGGGTGAGTTTAAGCAGATGGTCGTAGAGAGCATGATGCG
>JAFVWL010000030.1 GCA_017501695.1 Oscillospiraceae bacterium | reverse complement strand
GGTGTGGCAATCCGTTCTCCAAAATGTTTCGTTTCTTACTGAAAGTGCGCCTAAAACCGCAGGTTTTAGGGGATGCGGATTGCCACGTCGCCGCCTTTTGGGCGGCTCCTCGCAATGACATTCTTGTTTCGATACTTTTTTGACACGCTGAGGGGAGGGTCAAGACCCTCCCCTACAGTTGTATTTTTATTCTTCCGGCTTGTGTTCCGCGTTCAGGGCATCCACCACGATGTCCGGGTAGGGATTGACAATGACCGTGCGGTAGGTATGGTAAATCACCATGCCGGGCTTGGCCCCGGGGAGCTTCTTCACCTGCTTCACCGTGGTCACATCCACGGGAATATTCTGGCCCCCGGTGGTCTCGGCGTAGTGGGCCGCCAACTGGCAGGCCTGGGTAACGGTATCATCGGGTGGGGTGGTGCCGTTGCAGACGATGATCACATGGGACCCATGGACCTTGCTGGCGTGGCACCACAGGTCGTCCTTCCGGGCGGATCTGAAGGTCAGCTCGTCGTTCTGCCGGTTGTTCCGGCCCACATAGATGGGGTAGCCGTCGGTGGACTCGAAGCGCATGGGGGGCAGCTTGCCCTGCTTCATCTTCCGTTTGCCGGTGTCCGCCTTGAGGTAGCCTCCGGCCTGGAGCTCCTGACGGATCTCCTCCAGCTCCGCTTCCGTGGAAGCCCGGTTCAGCTCTTCCAACACGCTTTGCAGATATTCCAGCTCCCCCTCGCCCAGCTCCATTTGCTTTGTCAGCTCCCGCTCGGCGTTTTTCAGCTTGGCGTAGTCCTTGTAGAATTTTGCCGCGTTCTGCTGGGGCGACAAAATGGGGGAAATGGGAATGTCGATGACCGCCATATTCTCGTCATAGAAATCCTCGGCCTGCAGGACGGTCTGACCCTTTTGGATCCGGTGGATGTTGGCGGTGACGATATCGCCCAACTGCCGCAGCCGTTCCCGGTCAAAGGTAGCCGCCAGCTCCTTTTCCTGGATGGCCAGCTTCCGCTTCAGCCGGGTCACCAGATTCTGCACGGTCTTCCGCACCGCCTGGCTTTTCTGGCGCATGGCAGCCTGACCGTCTCGGAGGGTGTAGAAGCTGTCCAGAAGCTGGGAGAAGGATTCTGCCTGTTTACAGGAACCATACTGCCGAATTGGGCAGAAAGCGAACTGTTTGGGGGTGCCGTCGGGGGCGGCATAGAAGCAGGGCTTGGGATGGGTCAGGTGCTCATGGAAGAACAGCGCCAGCTTCTCTGCCACGGCGGGAATGTCCAGTCCCTCCACCCGGGCATCGGTGTCCCCGGTGGCGAACAGGGCCGCTTCCCGGCACACCAGGGGGGACAAACCGCCCAGGGTGTCCATGAGCCGGTCCGCCAAAATATCCGATCCGGGAGCGCGAAGGAGCTTATCAAACTCGCCCCCCGCGTTTACGAGGAAACCTTCTTGCCCCCCGCATTTATGAGGGGGGTGGCTCGCCGACAGGCGAGTCGGGGGGAGCGATTTCGAACTCCCCCAGTCACCTTCGGTGACAGCCCCCTCTTGAAAAGCGGGGGCCAAGGGCGCTTCCGCGCCGCCACAAATCATCAAGGGGTTTAATTTCTCCACCGGCTCCGGCTGCTGGTACAGCAGACCCGGCAGGGCGGGACGCTTGGAAGTTTCGTCCAGGCCGATGCGCCGCAGGCAGTCGATGATCCGCCCGTCGGGGCTCAGCAGGTACAGGTTGCAGGTCCGGCCCATGAGCTCGCAGACCAGGCGCTTCTGAACCCGGTCGCCCATTTCGTCGGTGCAGTCGAAGGTGAAGCAGGCCCACCGCTCCATGGGAAGCTGCTCCACGGCGGAAAGCCGGGCACCGGACAGGTGCTTGCGCAGGAGCATACAAAACATGGGCGGCTCCGCCGGATTTTCCGGACTGGCGGAGGTCAGATGGAGCCGGGGGCTGGCGGGATTGGGGGCGAACAGGAGCTTTTCCCGGCCCTGACTGCCCTTGATCAGCAGGATCACCGAGTCCCGGCTGGGCTGATGGATCTTCTCCACCCGGCCCCCCAGGGTCCGTTCCCGGATCTCCTCCAAAACCGCCGATAAAAAGAAAGCATCAAATGCCATAGTTTTCCTCCAAAATAAAGGCAACCTCTAAAAACTCTTTTTTGATGATTTGAGCGAGGGGTTTGTGCCCAAATTAAGTTTTGGAAAGTTCGGAATACTTTGTGTATTGCGGACTTTTCAAAATGAAAAGTTGGGTACAAAGACCCGGTCAAATCGCAAAAGGGGAGTTTTTAGAGGTGCCCTAAAGTTAACTGTCATTCCGAGGCCCCACAACAACACGTCATTGCGAGGGCACGAAGTGCCCGTGGCAATCCCGTGGATATTCAGACATCCCCCGTCATGTCATTGCGAGCCACGAAGTGGCGTGGCAATCTCCAGCACCGTCCGAAGCGAACAGCAATCCAATTAACATCGAACATTTACGATGGACTTTGGTCGGCAACCTTCTCAACCATCCACCAGGAGATTGCCACGGCCCTGCGGGCCTCGCAATGACATGGTTTTCGATGGCTGGGTGCCACTGAATACGGGATTGCCACGGCCCTGCGGGCCTCGCAATGACGTGCAAAACACTCCCCTATGCGTTATTGTTCCATCATCAAATGGAACAGTTCATTGAGCCGGTCCGTCCGGCCCATGAGGTACAGCGCCCCGAACAGACATTCCAGGCCCGTGGCCTTGGCATACTCTTTGGGGCTGGCGGATTTGGGGGCGGCGTGGGTATGGGAATTCTTGCCCCGGCGGAAGTAAGCCATTTCCTCCTCGGACAGGTGGGGCAGAATTTTGTCCGCAAACGCCGCCTGGGTGGTGGCCTTCACCAGCTCCACCGTATCCCGGTGGAGCTTCAGCACCGTCTTATCCCCCCGGCTGCACAGGCAGCTCCGGACCAGCAGCTCATAAGCCCCGTCACCGATGTGGGCCAGGGCCAGGTTGGTCATGGCGTTGACCTGCTGGGGGGTAAAATTCATTTGGAAGTAGTTTTCCATGATAGATTTCCTCGATTCACCAGGAATTGGGCTGCCAGACCGGTACAAAAGCCCGTGACAACGGAAATTGCCACCAGGGCCGGCAGGTAAACGATGATGGACGGGGTCCCCGTGAAAACCATGGCCACCGCCATCTGTCCCACGGAATGGGCCACGGCGCCCAGGGACCCGGCGGCCCAGAGCTGATTTTTCTTCAAAATTTTCCGGGCCAGGATGGTCACGCCGATGGCGCAGGCGCCGCCGCCGGCGGAATAAAAAATGGTGCCGAAATTGCCGAAAACGGCTCCCAGGAAGATCCGGCAGAACAGGATCGCCGCCGCTTCCCCGGGTCCCAGGGCCCACACGGCGAAAACCGTAACGATGTTGGACAGGCCGATTTTCACGCCGGGCAAAGGCACGATGGGGGGGATCTGGGCCTCCACCATGAAAATGGTCAGGGCAATGGCCGTCAAAAGCGCCATGGTGGTCAGCTTCTTGGTTTTCATAAGGCCATCCCTCCCTTCAATTTTTAATCATACCACATTTTCATAGTTTCGTAAAGCGGAAACCCCAGTACATTCCGAAATCCGTTGTAGGGGAGGGTCTTGACCCTCCCTAGCGGCGTAAGCCGCAACCTTTCTTGTACTGCCGTTTTGCCGGCAACTTTGTTGCCGGAAGGGAGGGTCAAGACCCTCCCCTACATAAAAAAGACCGCTCTCTTGCGGTCTTTTTCGTCACTTCATTCGCTTTTCCAGGGTCGCGGAACTGAGGGTGGAAAAATGGACCCGGGTCATGCCGTATTCCGCCGTGAGGATAAAGGACTTGGGCAAATCGTCACTGGGGACGATCATGCCCTCCTTCTCCGCCCGGCGGAGGAATTCCTTGGTCCGCTTGGAGGTGGAGGTGTTGTCCATGTCGAATATTCCGATGATGGACTTTTCTCTTACCGACATATCGTTTCCGATTGAAATGTACATTTACTTCTCCTTTGGCAAATTCTATGGCTCGATTTCCTACCGTTCATAATCGTCGCAACCAGAAAACGACCACAACCTGTCATTGCGAGGAGCGAAGCGACGTGGCAATCTCCTCTAAAGCAGATGCTTTATCCCAAAATCATAGGATACTGATCGGCCCAGGTTGGATTTTGACTTTCGACCAACGCATCCTTTTTGGCCCGGTTCCAGGACTTTATCTGCTTTTCCCGTTCGATGGCAGATCTGACATCGGAGGTGCTTTCAAAATACACCAATCGGTCTACGTGGTATTTCGCTGTAAAACTGTCTTTTAAAAGGTGGTTTCTGTGTTCGTACACCCGGCGGACCAGGTCATTTGTTACACCGGTGTACAAGACATTTCTGTACTTATTGGTCATCATATAGACATAATATGCCATATTTTCACCTTTTTGCTTCTAACCTACAGGAGATTGCCACGGCCTAACGGCCTCGCAATGACAAGACTGGGGATTGTCTGAATATCCACGGGATTGCCACGCCATGAGCGCCCGCAGGCGCCATGCAAGCGAGCAACCGCCCGAAGGGCGGCTCTTGGCGAGTCGCAGTGTGCGCACTGGCTCGCAATGACGTGTTGTTTTAGGCTCCTCGCAATGACATTTTTATCGGAACTTCTTCCACTCGGAAACCGCCATTTCGTCACAGCGGTTATTCATGGGATTATCGGCGTGGCCTTTGACCCAATGACAGCGGACCTGGTGCCGCTGGGTCAGCTCCAGCAGGATCTCCCACAGATCCGGGTTCAGGGCGGGCTTTTTGTCGGATTTGATCCAGCCCCGCTTCTTCCAGCCCCAGGCCCAGCCCTTTTCCAGGGCATCGATGACATACTTGCTGTCGGAGTACAGCTCCACGATGCAGGGCTCCTTCAGGGCCTGAAGCCCCCGGATCACGGCAGTCAGCTCCATGCGGTTGTTGGTGGTATTGGGTTCGCCACCGGAAAACTCCTTCCGGTGGCCGTTAAATTCCAGAATGGCCCCCCAGCCGCCGGGGCCCGGATTGCCGGAGCAGGCCCCGTCGGTGTAAAGGATCACGGTTTTCACGCTTCGTCCTCCATGGTCTCGATGCGCTCCATGGACACGATCTGGTTGCCCTCTTCAATGCGCATCACAATGACGCCCTGGACATCCCGCTTGTAGATATTGATGGAGGAGGCGGGGATCCGGATAATGACACCGCCGTTTTCGATCAGCATCACGTCGTCATTTTCCGCCACCACCCGGCAGCCGGCAACCTTGCCGGTCTTGGGGGTGATGTTGTAGTTCTTCAGGCCCTTGCCGCCCCGGCTCTGGGCAACCTTTTCCCCATTGGGGCCGGTGCGCAGGTATTCGGAAAGCTCGGTGCGCTTGCCGAAGCCGTTCTCCGTCACGGTCAGCAGGGTCTTGCCCTCCTCGGCCTTCTCCGCGCCCACCACGTAATCGTCGCCCACCAGGGTAATGCCCCGGACACCGGCGGCGTCACGGCCCATGGGCCGGACATCGTTTTCGTTGAAGCAGATAGCCATACCCTCCCGGGTGGCGATCAGAATATTGTCGTTGCCGCCTGTGCGGATGACATTGACCAGATGGTCCCCCTCATCCAGGGTAATGGCCCGGATGCCGCCCTTCCGGCGGGTGGACAGGGCAATGAAGGGGATCCGCTTCACGGTACCCTGACCGGTGACCATCATCAGGTACTCATTTTCATGGAATTCCCGGGTCACCACAATGGCGGTGACGCTTTCGCCGGGCTCCAGGGGCAGGATATTGACCATGGCGGTGCCGCGGGCGGTCCGTCCGGCCTCGGGGATCTGGTAGCCCTTCCGGTGATGGACCCGGCCCAGGTCCGTGAAGAACAGCATATGGTCATGGGTGGAGGCCACATACAGGCTCTTGACGTAGTCCTCTTCCTTCAGGTTCTGGGCGTTGACGCCACGGCCGCCACGGCTCTGGGTCCGGTAGGTGTCCACGGGCATCCGCTTCACGTAGCCCTGGTTGGAGATGGTGAAGGCGCAGGTCTCCTCCTCGATCAGGTCCTCGATGTCGATTTCGTCCTCGATGTCCTGGATCTCGGTCTTCCGGTCGTCGCCGAACTTGTCCCGGATGGCGATGAGCTCCTCCCGGAGCACAGCCTGGAGCTTCACGGGATCGGACAGCAGCTCGTTGTAGTAGGCGATCTTGGCCTGGAGCTCCTTGAATTCCAGCTCCAGCTTTTCCCGGTCCAGACCCTGCAGGGCCTTCAGCCGCATATCCAGAATGGCCTGGGCCTGGACATCGTCCAGGGCGAACCGCTCCATGAGCTTCAGCTTGGCGTCGTCGTAGGCGGTACGGATAATATGGATAACCTCATCGATGTTGTCCTGGGCGATGAGCAGACCCTCCAGCAGATGGGCCCGCTCCTGGGCCTTCCGCAGGTCGTACTCCGTCCGGCGGGTCAGGACCTCCATCTGATGATTCAGATACTCGTCAATGATCTGCCGCAGACTGAGGATCTTGGGCTGCTTCTGGTCGTCCACCAGGGCCAGCATGATGATGCCGAAGCTGGACTGCAGAGCGGTCTGCTTGAACAGGTTGTTCAGCACCACCTGGGGGTTGGCATCCTTCTTCAGCTCAATGACCATGCGCATACCGTTGCGGTCCGTCTCGTCCCGCAGGTCGGAGATGCCCTCCAGCCGCTTATCCTTCACCTGCTCGGCAATGTTCTTAATGAGCTGGCGCTTGTTGACCTGGTACGGAAGCTCCGTGACGATGATGCGGATCCGGTCCTTGCCGAATTCCTCGAATTCGGTCCGGGCCCGGACCACCACCTTGCCCCGGCCCGTGGCATAGGCGGCACGGATGCCGGAGCGGCCCATGATGATGCCGCCGGTGGGAAAATCCGGACCGGTGACGTGGTCCATCAGGTCCACCATGGAGCATTCGGGGTCGTCAATGACGGCCACGCAGGCATTGATGACCTCCCGCAGGTTGTGGGGCGGGATGTTGGTGGCCATGCCCACGGCGATGCCGCTGGAGCCGTTGACCAGCAGGTTAGGGAACCGGCTGGGCAGGACCCGGGGTTCCTTCCGGGATTCGTCGAAGTTGGGGTCCCAGTTGACGGTTTCCTTGTCGATGTCCCGGAGCATCTCGTTGGAGATCTTGCTCAGCCGGGCCTCAGTGTAACGGTAGGCCGCCGGGGGGTCGCCGTCCACGGAGCCGAAGTTGCCGTGGCCGTCCACCAGCATATAGCGCATGGAGAAATCCTGGGCAAGTCTTACCATGGCATCGTACACGGACGCGTCGCCATGGGGATGGTACTTGCCCAGCACATCGCCCACGCAGGTGGCGGACTTTTTGAAGGGCTTGTCCGACGTCAGGCCGCTTTCGTACATGGTGTACAGGATCCGGCGGTGGACGGGCTTCAGGCCGTCCCGCACGTCGGGCAGGGCCCGGCCCACGATGACGGACATGGCGTATTCAATATAGGACTTCTCCATTTCGTCCACCAGGTTGCTCTCGGTGATGGCCTGGTTGGGGAATAGAATGTCCTCGGGTTTGTAACTGCGGTTATGTGCCATTTAATAACCTCCAAAATAATTGGAAATGGGTAATAATAATCACGTCATTGCGAGGCCCGCAAGGGCCGTGGCAATCCCGTGGATCACAGGATGCTTTCATAAATATCTTCCCATGTGGGATTCTTGCTTTCTACCAATTTATTCTTCTTTTCTCGATTCCAGCTCTTGATCTGCTTTTCACGCTCGATGGCAGCACGGGAACTGGAAGTTACTTCATAATAAACCAGTCGGTCCACATTATACTGAGCCGTAAAGCTGTTCTTATCCAGATGGTTCTTATGTTCGTACATCCGGCGAACCAAATCATTGGTCACGCCGGTATACAGGACACGGTTATTGCGGTTTGTCAGGATATAGACATAATAGTTCATTTTCTGTCGTTCTCCCAATATCTACGGGATTGCCACGCCGCTTTGCGGCTCGCAATGACGCGATAATCTACGGGATTGCCACGTCGCTTCGCTCCTCGCAATGACGCGGTGATCTACGGGATTGCCACGGCCCTAACGGGCCTCGCAATGACGCATCCTTTTTGGATCGCTATGACGCGGTAATCTGTTAAATATCAATATTCACAGCATACTTGGCGTTATGCTCGATCCATTCCTTCCGGGGTTCCACCTGTTCGCCCATGAGGATGGTAAAGATCTCGTCAGCCCGGCGGGCATCCTCCAGAGTGATCCGCCGCAGGGTCCGCTTTTCGGGATCCATGGTGGTCTCCCACAGCTCATGGGGGTCCATCTCACCCAGGCCCTTGAACCGGGAGATGTCCACCTTGGCACCGGATTCGCCCCGCATTTCCGCGGAGACCTGGTCCCGCTGCTCGTCGGAGTAAGCCACCCGCTCGGTCTTTCCCCGCTTCAGCTTGTACAGGGGCGGCACGGCGGAGTACACATAGCCGTTCTCGATCAGGGGCCGCATATAGCGGAAGAAGAAGGTCAGCAGCAGGGTACGGATATGGGCGCCGTCCACGTCCGCATCGGACATAATGATGACCTTGTGGTAGCGGAGCTTTTCAATGTCAAATTCCTCACCGATGCCCGCGCCCAGGGCCACGATCAGGGGATACAGCTTGTCGTTGCCGTAGATCTTATCGGCCCGGGCCTTTTCCACGTTGAGCATCTTACCCCACATGGCCAGAATCGCCTGGAACCGGGAGTCCCGGCCCTGGATGGCGGAGCCCGCAGCGGAGTCACCCTCGACGATGTAAATTTCGCAGAGGCTGGGGTCCCGCTCGTTGCAGTCCTGGAGCTTGTCCGGCATCTGGCCGGATTCCAGGCCGGTTTTGCGCCGGATGGACTCTCTTGCCTTCCGGGCAGCTTCCCGGGCCCGGTTGGCCATCATGGCCTTTTCCAGGATCACCTTGGCGGTCTGGGGATGCTCCTCGAAGTAGGTGGCAAGCTGATCGTTGACGATCTGGTCCACCAGGGTCCGGATATAGGCGTTGCCCAGCTTGGTCTTGGTCTGGCCCTCGAACTGGGCTTCCGTCAGCTTCACGGAGATGATGGCGGTGATGCCCTCCCGGCAGTCCTCGCCGCTTACCTTGTCGTCGCCCTTGATGATGCCGGCCTTGGTGCCGTAGTTGTTCAGCACCCGGGTCAGGGCGGTCTTGAAGCCCGTTTCGTGCATACCGCCCTCGGTGGTGTTGACCTCGTTGGCGAAGGACAGCAGCAGTTCGTTGTAGCCGTCGTTGTACTGAATGGCGATCTCCGCGGAGGCGTCGCCCTTCATGCCGGACATATAGATCACGTCCTGATGCAGGGGGGTCTTGTTCCGGTTGCACCAGGTAGCGAACTCCCGGATACCGCCCTCATAGCACATGGTGTCGGTGACGGGAGTCTCGCCCCGGTCGTCGGTAATGGAGATCCGCAGGCCCGCAGTCAGGAAGGCCTTCTCCCGCATCCGGGTATGGAGAATTTCGTAATCGTATTCCGTGGTGTCGAACATCTCCGGGTCGGGCTGGAAGGTGACCTCGGTGCCGGTATGGTCGGTCTTGCCCACGACGGTCATTTCCTGGGTGATGGCACCCCGGGCGAACTTCATCTCGTAGATGCTGCCGTTCTTGTGGACCCGGACCTGCAGCCACTGGCTCAGGGCGTTGACCACGCTGGCGCCCACGCCATGGAGGCCGCCGGAGACCTTGTAGCCGCCACCGCCGAACTTGCCGCCGGCATGGAGCACGGTGTACACGACCTCCAGAGCGGGCCGGCCGGTCTGGGGCTGGATGTCCACGGGGATGCCCCGGCCATCGTCGGTAACGGTGATGGAGTTGCCGGCGTTGATGGTCACGGAAATGTTCTTGCAGTAGCCCGCCAGGGCTTCGTCGATGGAGTTATCCACGATCTCATAAACCAGATGATGCAGACCGGAGCTGGAAGTGCTGCCGATATACATACCCGGTCTTTTGCGGACAGCTTCCAGGCCTTCCAGAACCTGGATCTGCGATCCGCCGTATTCCTGTGTTACTTTCGTTTCGTCAGACATAATTGTCCTCCTTGGACAAGTTGAAAGTTAAGAGTTGAAAGTGGAAAGTTAAGGTATCCCCTCCGGGGATTTTTTGAATCGTCGCGAAGCGACACCTTAACTTTCAACTTTCCACTATACACTATCAACTAAATAATTTTACCTTTATAAACTTCAATCGTCTTACCCATTTTTGTAAACCGGCCCGGTTCGCAGCAGGTGATGAACACCTGGCCGCCGGTGATCTGGTTCAGGACGAAATCCTGCCGGCTGGGGTCCAGCTCCGACAGCACATCGTCCAGCAGCAGCAAGGGTTCTTCCCCGCTTTCCCGCTTCATCAGCTCCCGCTGGGCCAGCTTCAAACTGATGGCCGCCGTCCGGGTCTGACCCTGGGAGCCGTAGGTCTTCACGGACAGGCCGTTGAGGGTCACATCAAAATCGTCCTTGTGGGGGCCCGTCAGGCACTGGGCTGTCTCCAGCTCCGCCCGGAAATGGCTCCGCAGATGGTCTTCCAGATCCTCCGTCAGCTTCGCCACGGGAGCGAAGGGATCGGACACCGTGGAAACCGTCCGGTACTGCAGGAGGAATTCCTCCGCGCCCCCGGAAAAATGCCCATGGTACGCCGCCGCGGCTTTGCCCAGGCTCTCATAGAACCGGGCCCGGTAGGAGATCAGCAGGGCACCCACCTGGCACAGCCGGGCATTGTACTCCGGCAAAATTGCCTCCACCGCGGGATTGTCGAACCGGTCCTTCAGGATCCGGCTCTTGGTTTCCAGGATCCGGTTGTATTCTCCCAGCGCCGCTTCATAATTGGGCCGGAGCTGGCACAGGGCCGAATCTCCCAGCCGCCGCCGCTGGGCCGCGCCGGTTTTCAGGACCATCAGATCCTCCGGGCAGAACAGCACGGTCTGCAGCACCCCGGCGATATCCCCGGCGGTTTTCTTCTTGGCTCCGTTGCGGTAGAGCTGCCTGGGACGGCTGCCGGAAAACAGGAGCCACCGCAGGTCCTGGTGCCGCTCCTGGGAGAACACACTGCCCTCCACCTCGGCAAAATCCGCCCCGAAGCGGACCATTTCCGAGGTCCTTTGGGCCCGGAAGCTCTTGCCGGAGCCCAAGTAGGCGATGGCTTCCAGCAGATTGGTCTTGCCCTGGGCGTTGGGACCCACGATCAGGTTCACCCCGGGATCAAATTCCAGGTCCAGCTCCTCATAATTCCGAAAGGAACGGAGCCCCAGCCGGTCAAGCCTCATGGACGATCACATAGGTGTCACCGTCGAAGGTGAACTTGTCCCCGTCGTAGAGCTTCTTGCCCCGCATGGTGCACACTTCCCCGTTGACCTGGACATAGCCCTCCTGGATCTCCGCCTTGGCGGAACCGCCGGTGGGCACGATATTGGCCAGCTTCATGGCCGATTCCAGCTTGATAAACTCGGTCTGAATAGAAACCGGCACCTCGCTGGATTTTCTTCTCACTACTACTTTCATAAAGATCCTCCGTAGAATTCGTAGGGGCGACCTCGCCCCCCGCATTTATGAGGGGGGTGGCGCGCAGCGCCGGGGGGAGTCAAACCCTCCCCTTTACCTCTTGGTCAATTACGGTGCACACACCGTAAAAATTCTTATCTACATCTGTATTGCAGAACCGAATTACTTTCAATCCGTAGCTTTCGATTACTTTTGTGCGGTATGCATCTTTTTGCTGACTTTCGGGATCATAATGACCTCCGCCGTCCAGTTCCACTACAAGCTTCGCCCGAAAGCAATAGAAATCCGCGATATACTCATCGATACATTTTTGACGCTGGAACCGGATCGGGTAATCCTTTAGAAAACAATACCACAATTTCCGTTCCCAGGGGGTCATATCTTTACGCAATTGTCTTGCGTGTTCCTCGTTTTTAGGATTGTGTTTCATATACTCCCCCCGGCCCTTCGGGCCACCCCCCTCGTAAACGCGGGGGGCAAGGCGTAATCGATACAATCAATCAGCCGTTCTTGATCCGCACGGGCAGGACCATATAGGCGTAATCGTACTTCTCCTCGGCGGGGGTCAGGACGATGGGGCTCAGGCCGTTGGTCAGCTCCAGCACCACTTCCTCGCTGGGAATGGCCCGCAGGGCATCGGCCAGGTAGCGCACATTGAAGCCGATCTCCAGCTCCTTGCCGTCGCCGGCGATGGCGCAGCGGTCCTGGGCCTCACCGATGGTGGTGTTGGTCCGCATATTCAGAACCTGGTTGCTGAACACGCAGCGCACCGGGCTCTTGTACTTTTCGGAGACGATCAGACCCACACGCTCAATGGAGCTGGCCAGGTCGGAGACATGGGCCGTCAGCTTGATGGGGCAGTTGGTGGGCACCACTCTTCTCCAATCCAGGAACTCGCCCTCCAGCAGCCGGCACACCAGGGTGGCGCCGCCCATCTGGAACAGAATGTGCTTGCTGCCCAGGGTGAAGCCCACGTCCTCGTCGCCGTCGGTCAGGATCTTCTCCACTTCCTTCAGGCCCTGGGCGGGGACCACGAAGCTCAGATTCCGGCCCGTGGGATCCTCCAGGTGGTAGGTCCGCCGGGCCAGCCGGAAGCCGTCCACAGCGATGGCGGAAATGGCATCGTCGGCCACCTCGAATTTCACGCCGGTATGGATGGGCCGGCTCAGATTGTCGGACACGGCGAAAATGGTGCCGCCGATGAGCTCCTTCAGAGCGGTCTGGGGGATCCGGATGGCCCGGCCGGTGCTCACATCGGGCAGGTCCGGATAGTCGTCAGCAGACTCGGCGGAGATGGTGAAGGAGGCGTAGCCGCTGCGGATGGAGACCTTGTAATTGTCATCCACCACCACGGTGACGGGACCCTCGGGAAGCCGGCGGACGATGTCGCCGAAGAGCTTGGCAGGCAGGATGCAGGCACCGGGGTCCGTAACCTCGGCATCGATCAGGTAGGTAATGGCGGTTTCCATATTGTAGCCCGTCAGGCTCAGGCCCGTGGCGGCCTGGCACAGGATGCCTTCCAGGACGCTGAGATTGCTCTTCTGGGCCACGGTCCGGCCGGTGATATTCAGTCCGGTGACCAGCATACTTTTTTCACAGGTAAAACGCATGGCGAAATCCTTCTTTCTTGAAATAAAGATATATCTGTATATTCATAGATATTTTAGGTAGTTTTTGTTTCAGTAGGGAAAAGTTATGTGGAAAAGTGGGGTTTTGCTTAGAGCCCCAACACTTTTTTCTCCACACCCCCTGTGTGGATTTCTCCACAGTCCTCAACAGGGGCTGTGAAACGAATTTCTTAACACTTTTTGTCCACAGATACTTTTCCACATTCCACAACCCCTGTTGATAAAGTTGAAAGTGTAAAGTGTAAAGTTGAAAGTGAATGTATCGCTTAGCGATTTATTAAAAACCATTCGGAAACAACATAACTTTCAACTGTCAACTCTCAACTCTCAACTGTTACAGACAAGTTTTCAGTAGGGCCGGTTGCCCTCAACCGGCCGTCTCAGTTTTCGGACCTCGATGGGACGAAAACTGAGAAAATAAAACACTTGGTTATTCTGAAAAAATTGCCCATCGAGGTCAATTTTTCCAGACGGCGGCTTGAGGTCAAGCCGCCCTACCGGAGGTTTTATAAACAAGAGTTGATATTGGCGGTAATATCCCGGATATTGTTCTGCAGGTTGGAATTGCCGCCCTTCAGGGCTACCTCCACCTTGCGGATGGCATAGAGGATGGTGGAATGGTCCCGGCCAAATTCCTTGCCGATGTCCGGCAGGCTCAGGTTGGTCAGCTTGCGGATCAGGTAAATGGCGATCTGCCGGGCCTCCGTGGTGCCCTTGTTCTTCAGGGTGCCCCGGAGCACCGCCTCGTCCATGGAGTAGAACTTGCATACCTGGGAGATGATCAGGGCGGGAGTGGGCAGGGCGTTGCCCTCGCTCTTGAACATATCCTCAATGGCCCGGGAAATGTGGGGCAGGTCCAGGGGCATATCGTTCAGATCCCGGTAAGCCAGGATCTTCTTCACGGTGCCCTCAATCTGCCGGACGTTGTTGGTCACGTTGATGGCGATGTAGTTGCACACATCGTCGCTCAGCTCCAGACCCAACTGCTTGGCCTTGTTCTTCAGAATGGCCATGCGGGTCTCATAGTCCGGGGGCTGGATGTCCGCGATCAGGCCCCACTCGAACCGGCTGCGGAGCCGGTCCTCCAGGGTGGACATATCTCCGGGCTTCCGGTCGGAGGTCATGACGATCTGCTTGTGCTCCTCGTAGAGCTTGTTGAAGGTGTGGAAGAATTCCTCCTGAGTGGCTTCCTTGCCGGCGATGAACTGGACGTCATCGATCAGGAACAGGTCCGCTTCCCGGTACTTGCTGCGGAACTCGATGTTCTTGCCGTTCTGGATGGCCTCAATCAGCTCAATGGTGAACTGGTCGCCCTTGATGTAGACGATGTTGGCGTCGGGCTTCTGCTTGCGGATGCCGTTGGCAATGGCGTAGAGCAGATGGGTCTTGCCCACGCCGGGGGGGCCGTAGATGAACAGGGGGTTGTACACCTGACCGGGGGTCTTGGAAACGGCAATGGCGGCGGAATGGGCGAACCGGTTGGAGGGGCCCACCACGAAATTGTCGAAGGTGAACTGGGGATTGAAGTCCATGGAGGTGGAGTTTTTGCCCCGGGAACGGTAGGCCTCCAGCTCCTTGTCCCCGAAGACCACCAGCTTGGCGCTGGAATTGAAGATCTGCTTCAGGGCGTCCTGGATGTATTCGGTGCAGCGGCTGATGATCAGCTCCCGGCGGAAATCCGAGGGAGAGTAGAGGATGAGCTGCTCCTCGTTCAGCTCCACCACCTCCGCGTCGTCAAACCAGTTGTTGACGATGGTGGGGGTCAGCCGCTCTTCCAGATAGTTCAGGATCTTCGCCCATACAAAGGCGGATGAAAACATAAGATTTTGGCTCCTTTCTTTATGAAAACAGGTGGAAATTTCCGGAAAATAACCACCGGAACAGGCATAGTTATTCACCGTAAATTTTATCATAAATCTGTGGAAAAAACAAGGGATTTTTCCGGTATACATCTAAATAAAGATTTCCCGAAAATCCGGCCCTTCCCTGTGGAAAACTCCGGTCCGGCCGCTGTGGATTTCTCCCTCCTTTCACACCCTGTAAACAGTTCCTTCCACACCCTTAGTCCCGAAAAGGCAAAAAGTTGCACCGATCAGTGCAACTTTTTGAAAAAATATTTTTATTTTTTTTCGCAGCGACCCCGTTTTGTCATTGCGAGGCCCATAGGGCCGTGGCAATCTCCTGGTGGATGGATGCAACGGCGCGGCAGCGCCCTTGGCTTCCCCCGGGGGGAAGCTGTCACCGGAAATGGCTCTTCGGAACCATTTCCGGTGACTGATGAGGGATGGCGGCAGAACCGAAACAGGGTGCAGAACCGATAAAAAGCAACCAGCTACCGAAACCAGTCGTCCAAAGTCCATCATAGATGTTCAATGTTAATCGGATAACCGTTCGCTTAAGACGGTGCTGGAGATTCCAACGGGCACTTCGTGCCCTCGGAATGACATACTTTTCGTTACATGGCTTCATAGGTCGTTACAGCTCAAAAATCGTTACCTGGTCGGCGTGGTCATGACCACGCCCTACAATTCAAAACGCCCTATAAGTCAAAACCCCCACCCGGGCGGGTGGGGGTTGGATATTACCGGACGAAGGAGGTGCTCAGGGTGGTGGACCAGCGGGCTCCGGGAGCCACGGTGGCGGCGTGGGGCTTATTGGCCCACTTGTGATCCCCGGCTTCCGGGCTGGGCAGGCTGTTCCAGGGCTCAATGCAGATGAAATGGGGCACACCGGGCTTGCTCCAGATCAGGCAGTAGGGGAAGCTTTCAATGCTGCACACCACGCCCCGGCCGGTGCCCTTCTCGTAGATGCCCAGGGTCTTGGACTGGAGATTCACCATACAATGGCTGTCCGCGTCGAACATTCCGGCCTCAATGGGAATGGACCGGATGTTGCTGCCCAGATAGTAGGCCGTGCCGTTGACCAGACCCTTGGGGGCGGTGCCCACGCACAGGGGGGACTCGGTTTCGGAGAACCGCAGCTCGTAGTCGGCGTAGGTATGCTCAGAATCGAAGGGGACGGTAAAGGCGGGGTGGTAGCCGATGCCGAAGGAAATGGGGTCCCGGTCCTCGTTGACCACGGTGAGGGTATGGTGCAGGGTGTCGTTTTCCAGGGTGAAGATGCTCAGCAGCCGGAACTTCCAGGGCCAGATGGCCAGAGTCTCCGGGGAGTCCGTCAGCTCCAGGATCACCTGGTTTTCCGTCTGGCTGACGAAGCTGTGGGTGGAGGTCCGGGCGAAGCCGTGCTGGGTGGGGAATTCGTAGGTCTTGCCGTCGGTTTCAAATTTGCCGTCCTTCAGCTTGCCGCAGAAGGGGAACAGGATGGGCGCGTGGTAGCCCCAGACCGCCTTGTCCGCATGCCAGACGTGCTCCACGCCGTCACACTTGCGGATGACGCTCTTGACCTGGGCGCCCCAGGTGGTCACCGTGACCTTCAGGTACTCGTTTTCAATGATGTATTCCATGGGAATTCCTCCTTTTGTAAATTTGATATTATTACGTCATTGCGAGCCGCGAAGCGGCGTGGCAATCCCGTGGATTTTCCGACAAGCCCCCGTCATGTCATTGCGAGGCCCGCAGGGCCGTAGCAATCTCCTGGTGGAAAGTATGGAAACCTGCCGACCAAAGTCCATCGTAACTGTTCGATGTTAATTGGATCGTTGGTCGCTTAGGACGGTGCTGGAGATTCCCACGGGCTGTCGCCCTCGGAATGACATATTTTTCGTTACCTGGTCAGGGCATCATTCCTTTGATCAGGAAATACACCAGCACCACAACGCCCAGCACGATCCGGTACACACCGAAGACGGAGAAGGAGTGCTTCCGCACATACTCCATCAGGGCCTTGATCACCAGCAGACTCACCACAAAGCTGACCACCAGACCTGTGATCAGTACGCCGAACTCGATGCCGGTCATGGCGGCGCCCTTCAGAACGAAGCCCAGGCCCTTGATCAGGCTGGCCCCCAGCATGGTGGGGATTGCCATGAAGAAACTGAATTCCGCGCCGGCTCCCCGGCTGACGCCCAGCAGAATGGCGCCCAGGATGGTGGAGCCGGACCGGCTGGTGCCGGGCCACAGGCTGAGCACCTGGAAACAGCCGATGTACAGGGCGGTCTTCCAGTCAATGTCGTAGACGCTCCGGATGGCCGGGGTCTTTCCGGCGTTGCGCCGCTCCACCCAGATGAAGGCCACGCCGTAGAGGATCAGGGCGATGGCTACGGGGACGGCACCGTGGAGGGTCTGCTCCATCCATTCGTCAAAGAGAATGCCGACAACACCGGAGGGGATGATGGCAAGACAGACCTTGAACCACAGCTCCCAGGTCTTTTTCTTCTTTTTCTCGCTCTTTTTCGGGGAAAAGGGGTTTAATTTGTTAAAAAATAATACGATGACCGCCAGAATGGCACCAAGCTGGATCACCACATCGAACATCCGCTGGAAATCCGCGGATACGTCCAGCTTCACGAATTCGTTGAGCAGGATCAGATGCCCCGTGGAGGATACGGGAAGCCACTCCGTAATGCCCTCCACAATGCCAAAGAGGATGGCCTTTAAGATTTCTAACATAATGGACTCCTTTTATAGTATTATTTGTGCGGCGCAGCCAGCCACCGAAAAGTATGTCATTGCGAGGAGCGAAGCGACGCACCCCAGGGTGGTCTCTCTTGCCCTTCGGGCAATTCACCTCCTGGCAATCTCCGGCATCGATGTATGTAAAATGTCGGACCGATTCACATCGAACATTTTCGATGAACTATGGACGGCAAATATCCCGGTCATCTACCAGGAGATTCCCACGGGCACGAAGTGCCCTCGGAATGACATGGTGTTCGTTTTCCGGTTTGATATATCATTCCGTCTTGCGAACTGTCACCCAATCTATATTATCTTTATCATACATCGAAACACCCCCCAATGCAAGAAAAACTTGGCTGTTCACAAATTTGGAGAATATCTTTACAATTTGTTCACCCGAAATTCCAAATAATGACTATAATAATGGTAAAAGCAAATTTATTGGATTTTGGAGGTAACTATCATGGCTGTATCTGTTCTCATCGTGGAAGATGACCGCAACATCGCGGAGCTGCTGCAGATGTACCTGGAAAAAGAGGGTTACGCGGTGACCACCGCCAACGACGGCGGTCAGGGCCTTTCCAAGTTCCGGGCCATCAAGCCGGACCTGGTGCTGCTGGATGTGATGATGCCCGTCATGGACGGCTGGAGTGTCTGCAAGGCCATCCGTGCCGAAAGCACCACCCCCGTGATCATGCTCACCGCCAAGGGCGAGACCGACGACAAGGTGGCCGGTTTGAAGTCCGGCGCCGATGACTATATCACCAAGCCCTTCGAAATGAAGGAGGTCCTGGCCCGGATCGAGGCGGTGCTCCGCCGCAGCTCCGGTGTCACCACCGAGAAGAAGTCCCGCCGGCTGGTTTTCGACAAGCTGGTCATCGATATGGACGCTTTTGAGCTGACTGTGGACGGCAAGAAAATCGACACGCCTCCCAAGGAGATGGAGCTGCTGTTCTACCTGGCTTCCTCTCCCAACCGGGTCTATACCCGCAACCAGCTCCTGGACGAGGTCTGGGGCTTCGACTATTTCGGCGACAGCCGCACCGTGGACGTCCACGTGAAGCGCCTCCGGGAAAAGCTGGAGGATGTCAGCGAGAGCTGGTGCCTGAAGACCGTCTGGGGCGTGGGCTACAAGTTTGAGGTAACGGAAAAGTGAAAACGACCTTCAGCAGGACATTTGTCCCCGCGGCCATCATCCTGCTGTGCGCCCTGATCTTCGTTGGCGTGTCCTTCCGGGCACTGGTGGAGGGCTACCTTATCGAGCAGTCCCTGGACCGGCTGAAATCCGATGCCGGGGTCATCTCCCAGCTTGCCGGTGCCTACTATTCGGAGGACGGCCTGACCCATGAGGATTTCCTGCTGAATCTCAGCGTGGCCTCCCAGGTATCCAACGCCGACGCGGTGATCTGGGATGACCAGGGAAAGCTGATCATGTGCTCCGCCGCCCCCTTCGGCTGCGAGCATCAGGGGTCCGAGGTGAACCTGGAATACCTGAACCGGGTCCGTACCCAGGGCCAGGCTGTGGATATCGGTGTGCGCGTCAGCTTGTACGCGGAGCGGCGGTATGTGGTCTCCGTGCCCATGTACGACGCGCGAAATACCCTTTTCCTGGGCATCGTCATGGTTTCGCTGCCCATTGAGGATACCACCCGGGTCCTCCAGCGGCTGACGGACATCTACCTGATGGTGGCGTTGATCGTGGTGCTGCTGGCGGTGGTAGTCATGAGCATCGTGGCACGGCAGCAAAGTAAGCCCCTGCAGCAGATGGCGAAAACGGCTACGGCCTTCGGCCACGGCGACCTGACCGCCCGGGTGGAGCTGGAAGGCTCCTATCCCACGGAGATCGAGGAGCTGGCGCTGGCCTTCAACAATATGGCCCTGTCCCTGCAGAAAAGCGAGTACCAGCGCCAGGAGTTCGTGGCCAATGTGAGCCATGAGCTGAAGACCCCCATGACCACCATCGGCGGCTATATCGACGGCATCCTGGACGGCACCATCCCCCCGGAGCGCAGCCGCCATTATATGAAGATCGTCTCCGACGAGACGAAACGCCTGTCCCGGCTGGTCCGGAGCATGCTGGATATCTCCCGGCTCCAGGACGGGGGCATCCCCGAGGAAAAGAAGACCCGCTTCGACATTGAGGAGTGCGCCGGACAGGTGCTCATCACCTTCGAGCAGAAGATCACCGCCAAGGACCTGAATGTGGATGTGGAGATCCCGGATTTCCCGGTGTATACCCATGCCTGCCAGGACTATATCACCCAGGTGATCTACAACCTGCTGGACAACGCGGTGAAATTCTGTCCCCAGGGCGGGGACCTGGGCCTGTACATCCGGCCCGCGGGAAGCAAGATCTACGTCACCATAGCCAACGGCGGCGAGACCATCCCCCCGGAGGAACTGCCCCTGGTATTCGACCGGTTCCACAAGCTGGATAAATCCCGGTCCCAGAACCGGGACGGCTGGGGCCTGGGCCTGTATATCGTCAAGACCATCGTATGCAGCCACGGAGAGGATATCTCCGTCAGCAGCAAAAACGGCAGAACCGAGTTTACCTTCACCCTGCCCCTGGTGAATTAAAAATACTGCGTCATCGCGAGCCAGTTCTCAAACTGGCGTGGCGATCCCGTGGACATTCCAGAAACCTAACGGGATTGCCACGTCGCCGCCTTTGGGGCGGCTCCTCGCAATGACGTGACGCATCATCAACCTGAATTATTTCGAGGTACCCCTATGAATCACGACAACTGGACCAATTCTCCCGATCCCTGGGACCGGGACACCTATCAGACCGGCTCCACCACCCCGCCCAAGAACCACGGCGGGATCATCGCCATGCTCCTGGCCCTGACCATCTGCCTCAGCGGCATGGTCAGCATCCTGGCGCTGATGAAGGTGCCCCTCTTTGAAACGCCGGAGGATCCCACCGGGGATACCTCTCCCCTGTCCATCCAGACTCCCAAGGAGACGGATCCCCCGGCCATCGTCCGGGATCCCGGCACCATGCACATCGACATTACCAATCCGCCCCAGATCGGCACCAACAGCATCACCATCAACCGCAGTGAGCAGGGTGTGGACAATATCCCCCAGGCCGGGGGCCTGTCCCTCCAGGACATCTATACCAAGTGCATCCCCTCGGTGGTATCCATCTCCTGTGAGTATTACGGCGGCACCTCCACGGGCACCGGCGTGATACTGAGCCGGGAAGGCTACATCGTCACCAACGCCCATGTGGTGGAGGGTGCCATGACCATCCAGGTGATCCTCACCGGGGGCACGGTGCTCAGCGCCGACCTGGTGGGTATGGACAAGGTTTCGGACCTGGCGGTGCTGTGGGTGGATTATGAGAACCTGACCCCGGCGGAGCTGGGCGACAGCGCGGCCCTGCGGGTGGGCGACGCGGCGGTGGCCATCGGTGATCCCCTGGGTGTGGCTCTGCGGGGCACCATGACCGAGGGCATCATCTCCGGCATCAACCGGGATATCACCGTGGATGGCCGGACCATGACCCTGATCCAGACCAGCGCCGCCCTGAACGAGGGCAACTCCGGCGGTCCCCTGATCAACTGCTACGGCCAGGTCATCGGCATCAATACCATGAAGATCGGCGACTATATGTCCACCGCCGGTGTGGAGGGCCTGGGCTTCGCCATCCCCAGCACCACGGTCCAGGAAATCGCCAACCAGCTCATCGGCCAGGGCTATGTGTCCGGACGGCCGGACCTGGGCATGGAGGGCGAGGCGGTGTCCCTGCTGTACCAGCTCTACGGGCGGCTTCCCAGCGGCCTGTACCTGACCCAGGTGGACGAGGACAGCGATGCTTACGCCAAGGGCATCCGGGAGGATGACGTGCTGGTGTCCATCAATGGCGTCCGCGTCACCAACAGCGACGAATACGAGGCCCAGCTCTACGCCTGCACCGTGGGCCAGGAGGTCACCGTGGTCATTTACCGCAACGGCCGCCAGTACGAGCTGAAGCTCACCGTGGGCGAAGCCGGCGCCTGATCAATGCAGAATGTAAATACACGTCATTGCGAGGGCACCAAAAATATACGTCATTGCGAGGAGCGAAGCGACGCACCCCAGGGTGGTCTCTCTTGCCCTTCGGGCAATTCACCTCCTGGCAATCCCGTGGATTTTCCGACATCCCCCGTCATGTCATTGCGAGGAGCGAAGCGACGTGGCAATCTCCTGGTGGATGGTTGCGAAAGCTGTCGACCAAAGTCTATCGTAAATGTTCAATGTTAATTGAATCGACAGTCAATTCGGACGGTGCTGGAGATTCCCACGGGCTGTCGCCCTCGGAATGACATTCTTCTCCTTACTTTTTTCACAGGTCGTTACAGCTCAAAAATCGTTACCCGGTCGGCGTGGTCATGACCACGCCCTACATAAGTATTACGCACGGAGGCAATCTATGGCACATATTTTCCGCAAGACCTACACCGTCACCGACAACGCCACAGACCGCTACGACCGGCTGAAGCCCTCCATGGTCCTGTTCTATGCCCAGGACGCGGCTACCAGCCATTGCGCCGAGCTGGGCCTGGACTGGGATTCCATGGCCGCCAAGGGAATGTTCTGGGCCGTCACCCGGACCAGGGTGGAGATCCACCGCCTGCCCCGCCATGGGGAAGAGATCACCGTGGAGACCTGGCCCATGAAGACCACCCGGGTGGCCTTCCCCCGGGCCATGGCTATGTACGACCGGGAGGGAAACCTGCTCCTGCGGACCGTGAGCCTGTGGGTCCTGATGGATATGGAGAAGCGGACCATGATCCTGCCGGGCAAGAGCGGCGTGGATGTGGACGGCCGGGACCTGGGCACCGAGCTGAAGCCCCCGGCGGGGATCCCCCCCAGGGAGGGCGACTGCCGTACCTGCCGCGCCGTGGCCTATACGGACCTGGATGTCAACGGCCACCTGAACAACGCCCGGTATCTGGACTGGGTGGAGGACCTGTCGGACAGCGGCTTCCATGGGGCCCGCCGCCTGCGGGAGATGACCGTGGTGTACCTGAGCGAGGCCCGGGAGGGCCAGGTTCTGGAGCTTGACCGGATCTGGAATGCGGAGGAGCAGACCCTCCAGACTGAGTTCCGCCGCCAGGGCGACCGGGTCTTCGCCGCGAAAATGGTATACGACATTATGTAAACTAAATCCTGTGCACAGAATTATGTTGACGCAAGCAACCCCCCTAGGGAAACCCGGATTTCCCAGGGGGTTTTTCAATTATCCCTGTGGAAAAACCTGTGGACAATGTGGAAAACCCCGTGCATAACTGGGAAACAACCTGTCGAAAGCTGTTGTTATGGAAACCGATGTTATGCAATCCGTGAAACCGGTTTCCCCGATAGATAAATGCACCGGTGCGTTGGTTGTTGCCACGCAATAATCGTTGCCCGGTCAGAGGAATCAACCAGCGCCCTGCGGAAAAAACTCTTAACTATCAACTTTCAACTTTCAACTAAAAAACACGCCCTTGCGGGCGTGTTTTTTATGTAGGGAAAAATTACACCATTGCGGCGGTGATGATGGCCATCTTGTAGACCTCGTCGGCGTTGCAGCCACGGGACAGGTCGTTGATGGGAGCGGCCAGACCCTGCAGGATGGGGCCGTAAGCCTCAAAGCCGCCCAGACGCTGGGCAATCTTGTAGCCGATGTTGCCGGCCTCGATGGTGGGGAAGATGAAGGTGTTGGCGTAGCCGGCCACGGGGGAACCGGGGAACTTGAGCTGGCCAACCTCGGGGGCCACGGCGGCGTCGAACTGCATCTCGCCGTCGATGAGCAGATCGGGAGCCATTTCCTTGGCAACCTGGGTAGCGTCATGGGACAGCTTCACGGTGCCGCCCTTGCCGGAGCCGTTGGTAGAGAAGCTCAGCATGGCAACCTTGGGCTCGATGCCGAAGACCTTGGCGGTGTTGGCGGTCTCGATGGCCACCTCAGCCAGCTTCTGCGCGGCGGAAATGGTCACGTTGCCTTCCTTGTCCACGCTGTCCTCGTAGCTCAGGTTGATGGCGCAGTCGCCCATAGCCAGCTTCTCTTCGCCGCGGACCATGATGAAGCAGGAGCTCACCAGGTGAGCGCCCTTCTTGGTCTTGACAAGCTGCAGAGCGGGACGGACGGTATCGGCGGTGGAGTAGGTGGCGCCGCCCAGCAGGGAGTCAGCGTAGCCCATCTTCACCAGCATGGTACCGAAGTAGTTGCCCTTGCTGAGAGCCTTGCGGCAGTCCTCAGGGGACATCTTGCCCTTGCGCAGCTCCACCATCTTCTCGACCATGGCATCCATGCCCTCGTAGGTCAGGGGATCGATGATCTCCACGCCCTCGATGTTGAAGCCGCCCTTGGCAGCGTTTTCCTTGACGACGTCCACGTTGCCGATCAGGATGGGGGTCAGGAAGCCGCCTTCCACCAGACGGGCGGTAGCTTCCAGAATACGGGCGTCATGGCCCTCAGTAAACACGATCTTCCGGGGATTGGCCTTCAAGGTTTCGATCATTGCCTGAAACATGTGAATCTCCTCCAATTTATGCGGGCAGTGCCCGTAGTATTACAGGTTAATTATACAACAATCCATCCCGGGACGCAACAGGTTTTGCGAAATTTTTCCAGCCCCGCCGCCGGAGAAATTGCTCCCGTTCCCGGCGTAGGGGCGACCTTCGGTCGCCCGCTCCGGCGGCAGAGCCGCCGGGAAAACCTTCCCCTTTGGGGAAGGGGGACCGCGAAGCGGTGGATGAGGGCCGCAGGCAGTATGGATTACACGAAATCCAATGCGAACACGCACTATCCCCCAGATATGTCATTCCGAGGGCGAAGCCCGTGGGAATCTCCTGGTGGTATGTTGCGGAATCCGTCGTCCAATGTCCATCGTAAATGTTCAATGTTAATCGGATTTTTGTCGTATTACTGCGATGCTGGAGATTGCCACGGCCTGACGGCCTCGCAATGACACGGGTTTCGTTCTTTGGGTGGGTTGGTCGTTCCGTTTCCGGAATCGCAGCGGTGTCGGCGGGGTCAGACGTAAGCCCTACGAACACAAAACCCCTCTCCTTTCGGAGAGGGGCTGTACATTAACCGAACACGCTCAGCAGGAAGCCTGCTGCCGCATTCTTCCTGCCACGCTGTGACTTAAATAATGCATAATCCCCTGCCAAAAGGCAGAGTTGATTTCAAATCCGACAAGCCACCTTTGTTCTTGAAAATGCATAATCCCCTGCCTTTTGGCAGGGGATTGGCATTAACCAAACACGCTCAGCAGGAAGCCTGCGGCGATGGCGGAGCCGATGACACCGGCCACGTTGGGACCCATGGCATGCATCAGCAGGAAGTTGGAGGGGTTGTTCTTCTGGCCCACGGTGTTGGCCACACGGGCAGCCATGGGAACCGCGGACACGCCGGCAGAGCCGATCAGGGGGTTGACCTTGCCGCCGGTAGCACGGCACATGATCTGGCCACCCAGCAGACCGCCGGCGGTGGACAGGCCGAAGGCGATGACACCCAGAACCACGATGCTGAGGGTCTGCACGGTCAGGAAGTTGGTGCCCACCATGGTGGCACCCACGGAGGTGGACAGCAGAATGGTGACGATGTTCATCAGGGCATTCTGCATGGTGTCGGACAGACGGTCGGTCAGGCCGGTCTCCTTGGCCAGGTTGCCGAACATCAGGCAGCCGATCAGGGCAGCGGTGTCAGGCAGCAGCAGAGCCACGAACAGGGTGACCACGATGGGGAAGATGATCTTCTCGGCCTTGGACACGGTACGGGTCTGGACCATCTTGATCTTCCGCTGCTCGGGGGTGGTCAACAGGTTCATGATGGGGGGCTGAATCAGGGGAATCAGAGCCATGTAGGAGTAAGCCGCCACGGCAATGGCACCCAGCAGATGGGGAGCAAGCTGAGAAGTCAGGAAGATGGCGGTAGGACCGTCGGCGCCGCCGATGATGCCGATGGAAGCGGCCTCGGGACCGGTAAAGCCCACAGTGAAGCCGAAAAGGTCATTCAGACCGTTCAGGGCAATGGCACCGAAGAAAGCAGCGAACACGCCCATCTGGGCAGCGGCGCCCAGCAGCAGGCTCTTGGGGTTGCTGAGCAGGGGGCCGAAGTCGGTCATGGCACCCACGCCCATGAAGATCAGGCAGGGGTAAATGGACGTTTTCACACCGATGTAGAAGAAGTCCAGCAGGCCGCCCTCCCGCAGGATGGTGCCGTAGGAGTGGTATGCCTCATGGCCCTCGGTCATGAAGTTGGTCCACAGCTCCTGGTTGTACAGACCCGCGCCGGGCAGGTTGGTCAGCAGGCAGCCGAAGGCGATGCCGCACAGCAGCAGGGGCTCAAACTTGTGGACGATAGCCAGGTACAGCAGGACGCAGGAGATGGCCAGCATCACCAGGTTCTGCCAGCCGCCGTCCATGAAACCGGCGAACAGGTAGGCAAAGCCGGAGCTGTTCCACAGGTTCAGCAGAATTTCACCGATATCGATCATGGGTCTGCCTCCTTAGCCGATGACGACCAGAGGAGCGCCGGTATCCACGGTGGAGCCCTTCTGCACCAGGACCTGGGTCACGGTGCCGTTCTTGGGAGCCATGATCTCGTTTTCCATCTTCATGGCCTCCAGCACCACCAGCACGTCGCCTTCCTTCACGGCCTGACCGTTGGAAACGTTGACCTTCAGGATGTTGCCGGGCATGGGAGCCTTCACAGCCTCACCGGCACCGGTGACCACGGGGGCAGCGGCGGGAGCGGCAGCGGGAGCAGCCACAGGGGCAGCGGCGGGAGCGGCAGCCACGGGGGCGGGAGCCACAGCCTCATATTCAGCCAGCAGCATAGCCTTGCCGGCCTCGACCTCCACCTCGTAGGTGCGGCCGTTCAGAGTTACCTTATACTTCATGTTTTACTTGACCTCCTTGATGGAAATGAAGCGCAGCTCGTTCAGGGGCTTGCCCAGCTTGTCGGCTACGATGGCCATGATCATGGCAGCGGTCTTGGGCTCCACGTCATGGAGCTTCAGGGCACCGGCGGAGCCGGGAGCCACAGGGGCCTCAGCCACCACGGGGGCAGCGGCAGGGGCAGCGGCGGCAGCGGCGGGCTTGTTCTTGTTCTCAATGGCAACGAAGATCTTGCCCATGAGGGTCACAACGCCCATCAGCAGGATAATGCCGAAGAACACCACCGCGTAGCCCAGCAGCGCGATAATGCCCGCGTCCAGGATACTGATGTTTTCCATAATTCAAAGCCTCCTCAGCACTCGACGATGGTGTAGGTGACTTCGTTCTCTTCCTTGGCCTTCCGTGCGTCGAAGAACTTCTCAGCCAGGTTGGGGAAGGCGATGTAGCTCAGCACATCCTCGTCGGACTTGGCGATGCCCTCCAGCTTCTGGCGGGTGGGCTCCACGATGGGCTCCAGGGTATCGGCATAGCGGCCGGTCAGGGGCTTCTCGTCGCCCAGGATCTGGGCCTGGATGGCGGGATCGATGGGAGCGGGGGTACGGCCATACTCACCGCGGCAGTAAGCCTTGATCTCCTTGGAGACGGTCTTGTAGCGCTGGCCGTCCAGCACGTTGCGGACTGCCTGCACGCCGACCATCTGGCTGGTGGGAGTAACCAGGGGAGGATAGCCCATGTCGGCACGGACTCTGGGAGTCTCGGCCAGAGCCTCGTCGAACTTATCCAGGGCATTCATCTGCTTGAGCTGGCTCAGCAGGTTGGACAGCATACCGCCGGGAACCTGGTAGGTCAGGCACTGGGTATCGGTAGCCATGGCCTTGGGCATCAGGGTGCCGTCGGCAACGAACTCGTCACGAATGCCCTTGAAGTAGTCGGCCATAGCCTTGGTGGCCTTGTCGTCCAGGTCCACCTGGTAGCCCAGCTGGCGCAGGGCGTAGGCCAGAGTCTCGGTAGCGGGCTGGCTGGTGCCGCCGGAGAAGGGAGAGATGGCGGTGTCGATGATGTCCACGCCGGCTTCCACAGCCTTCAGGTAGGTCATGAAGGCCAGACCGGTGGTGGAGTGGGTGTGCAGGTCGATGGGCAGGTCCACGGCGTCCTTAATGGCGGAGACCATGTCGTAAGCCTCCTGGGGACCCATGATGCCGGCCATGTCCTTGATGCAGATGGTGGAAGCGCCCATTTCCTTCAGCTCCTTGACCATCTCCACATACTTCTTGTGGGTGTGGACGGGGCTGGTGGTGTAGGAGATGGTGCCGGAAGCGATGGCGCCGGCGTTGACGGTGGCTTCCATGGCGACCTTCAGGTTGTTCACGTCGTTCAGGGCGTCGAAGATCCGGATCACATCGATGCCGTTCTCCACAGCCTTCTTGACGAAGAGCTTCACGAAATCATCGGGATAGTGGGAGTAGCCCAGGACGTTCTGACCACGCAGCAGCATCTGCAGCTTGGTGTTCTTCACGCTGGCGCGGATCTTGCGCAGACGCTCCCAGGGATCCTCGTTCAGGTAGCGCAGGCAGACGTCGAAGGTAGCGCCGCCCCAGCACTCCACAGCGTAGAAGCCGGCCTGGTCGATGGTCTCCAGCATGGGCTGGAACTTCTCGAAGGGCAGACGGGTGGCGATCAGAGACTGGTTGGCGTCACGGAGCACAGTCTCCACAAACTGAACTTTTCTTGCCATAAGATTTGATAACCTCCATAGATGGATTTTGCGGGCGGCAAAGTTTTGGATAATATTCTTGTGCCGCCCTTCTATTTTCGACCAACGGAAAACGCGGTTGGTAAAAAACGACAAAGGAAAACTGGTAAAAAGCAGGGTTTTTGGTGAGGATTTCAAGCAAATTTGCCAAAATTTGTCCCAAAACCCCAATCTTCACCAAATACATCATAGCACAAAATGTCCAAATTGTAAATAGTTATTTTCCAAATCCCCAAACCCCCTCCCCCGTTATGTCATTCCGTACCCCCACAATAACACGTCAACAACACGTCATTGCGAGGCCCTAAAACAACACGTCATTGCGAGCCAGTGCGCACACTGGCGTGGCAATCCCGTGGATTTTTCGACAAGCCCCCGTCATGTCATTGCGAGGAGCCGCCCAAAGGCGGCGACGTGGCAATCCGCATCCCCTAAAACCTGCGGTTTCAGGCGCACTTTCAGCAAAACGAAACATTTTGGAGAACGGATTGCCACACCATGAGCGCCCGCAGGCGCCATGCAAGCGAGCAACCGCCCGAAGGGCGGCTCTTGGCGAGTCGCAGTGTGCGCACTGGTTCGCAATGACAGGTTTTTCGACAGTCTGAAATCTTTCCCAAAGGGGAAGGTTTTTGCGTCTGCGGCGCAAGGGAGGGTCTTGACCCTCCCCTATAAATCGGAGGTTCGCGGGGCGGGACAGAAAAACCCGGGAAGGGCAACGCCCTTCCCGGGTGGGGTATGTACTTACCGCAGGACCACGGAGGTCTGCCCCTCAATGGTCAGGATATTGCCCTCCAGGCTGGCACCGGCACCGACGACAGCGGCCAGCGCCGTCAGTTCCACATCGGTGACCGCGGACAGGTCGATGGTCATGGTCCGGGTGGTGGTGTTGTGGAACACAGCCACGGTATTGCCGTTCCAGGTGCTCAGGAAGCCGCCGGCCTTGCTGTCCGGCACCGTCAGGGCCTGATATTCGCCGTAGGCGATCTCCGGGTTGGCCTTGCGGATCAGGATCAGCTTCCGGTAGTGGTGGAACAGGCTTTCGGGATTGGTCAGATGCTCCGCCACGGTGCCGTTGGTCTGGCCGGAACTGTAAGTGGTGCCCTCCGGGTTAGCCACGGTGTCGCCGTCGCCCCAGTTCATAGCCAGCCGCCGGTTGGCATCGGTGTTGGCACCGCCCCGGGAGCCCTTCAGGCCGATCTCCTCGCCGTAATAGATAAAGGGGGAGCCGGGGGACAGCAGGAGCAGATTGGCCGCCACCTTGGCCTGACCGCTGGCCACAGTCAGGAAGCCCGCGGCCCGGTCCATATCGTGGTTGGCGATGAAGCTGATGAGCATGGCATCGGTATTCTGTTCTTTGATGCGGCTCAGATAGAGCTGGGTGTAGTCCGTGAAGACATTTACATCACCGGCCTTGGCGGTGTTGGCGATCTGGCCGCTGACCTGGCTCATGGAGAAATTGAAGCAGTTGGTGGCGGCAAAGTAGGGGATGGTCACGCCGTCTCCGTCCCAAACCTCCGCCACGGTGTAGATGTCCGGCTTGATGGCCCGAAGCTGTGCCATATACCACTGCCAGAATTCCGCGTTCCGGGGCTCATCGCCCATGTAGATGTACTTGGCGGCATCGAAGCGGAAGCCGTCCACACCCAGGTCCAGGTAGTATTTTGCCAGGTCCACCATGGCCTGCCGGACCTCCTGGTTGTCGTAGTTCAGCTCGGGCATACTGCCGGAGAAATTGCATTCGTAATGATGGCCGGAGTTGCCGATGGGACCGAACTTGTTCTTGGTGGGATTGTCAGTCCAGGAGTAGTAATCGTAATAGGGGTTTTCGGTATCCCCCGCGATGTGAGCTTTGCGGAATTCGGTGAACCAGGGGTGGCTGGAGGCGGTATGGTTGATCACCAGGTCCAGAATGATCTTCACGCCCCGGCTGTGTGCCAGGTCGATCAGCTCCCTCAGGTCTTCCTCAGTTCCGAATTTGGGATCCACGGTGTAGTAATCCTTGGCGTCGTACTTATGGTAGGAGGGAGAGTCAAAAATGGGGGTCAGCCAGATGCCCTCGATGCCCAGGCTGGTCTCGGACAGGGGATCCCCGTCGTTGAGATAGTCGAACCGGTTGATGATGCCCCGCAGGTCACCGATGCCGTCGCCGTTGGAATCAGAGAAGGAGCCGACGAAAATCTGGTAGAACACATTGGCGCTGCCTTCCACCGCGGGGATCACAATGGGGGGATCCGTGGGATCGGTAGGCGGCTCCGTGGGGGGATCTGTGGGCGCGGGAGTGGGGTTCGTGGGTTCTGTGGGGGGTTCGGGCGGGGTACAGCCCGCCAGGGCGAAAACCATAGCCGCGGCCATGAGGATGGAAACGATTTTTTTCATAATACTTCCTCCCGATGAGATTGTATGCTATAATCATATCACAGCATCCCGGGAATCGCAAGAGGGTGACCATGTCACGGAAGAAAGCAGTCCGGTGTGGTATGCTATATTCTGAAAGGAGCAATCGTATGAAAGCTGAAGTTTTGTGGGCAGTGATCCTGCCGTTTCTGGGAACCGTCCTCGGTTCCGGCTTTGTATTCTTCCTGAAGGGTCAGATGAACCGGACCCTCCAGCGGTCCCTGACGGGCTTCGCCGCTGGCGTCATGGTGGCGGCTTCCGTGTGGAGCCTGATCATTCCCGCCATGGACCAGTCGGCCCATATGGGCAAGCTGGCATTCCTTCCGGCCTTTGTGGGGGTCTGGGGCGGATTTTTGTTCCTGCTGGCGCTGGACAAGCTGATCCCCCACCTGCACCTGAACAGCGACTGCCCGGAGGGTATGCCCTGCGGCCTGGGCAAGTCTGCCATGATGGTCCTGGCGGTGGCCCTGCACAATCTGCCCGAGGGCATGGCTGTAGGCGTGGTGGCCGCGGGCTGGCTGGCGGGGAATGAAAGCATCACCGCCGCGGGGGCTTTGGCCCTGGCTCTGGGCATCGCCCTGCAGAATCTTCCGGAGGGTGCCATCATCTCCATGCCTCTGAAATCCAACGGCATGGGCCGGGGCCGGGCCTTCGGTTACGGGGCCCTGTCCGGCGTTATCGAGCCCATCGGCGCGGTGGTGACCATCCTGCTGGCGGATCTGATCGTGCCGGTGCTGCCTTATTTGCTGAGCTTCGCCGCCGGGTCCATGCTGTACGTGGTGGTGGAGGAACTGATCCCGGAGATGTCCGAGGGGGAGCATTCCAACATTGGCACCGTGTTTTTCGCCGTGGGCTTCTCGCTGATGATGGTCCTGGATGTGGCGCTGGGGTAAATGCAAAATACGGAATGCATAGACCGCCAAATGACCCATCAAGTCTGTCATTAGGAGATTGCACCGCAGGCATTCCCTTCAGTCCCACGCCGCTTTGCTCCTCGCAATGACGTTTTCTAGACATACGAAACCCCGCCCATTTGGGCGGGGTCGATTTCAGCCTTGCAATTGTTCCAATTTCTTTTTGTTTGCGACTTCAATGGTGCCCCGGGCCAGCTTTACCAGCCCCTCGCTCTGGAAGTACCGCAGCATCCGGGTGATGACTTCCCGGGCGGTACCCATGTGGGCTGCCACCTTTTCGTGGGTGATCTTCAGTACGTTTGTGCCCTCCAGCCGGGCTTCCTCCAGCAGAAAAGCCGCCAGCCGCTTGTCCAGGCTTTTCCACATGATCTGCTCCATGAGCCACATAAGCTCGGAAAAATGGCCGCTCATCAGGCTGTTGGCGTAATTGGACACCGCCAGAGACTCTTCCATGAGATTCTTGAACAGACAGGCGGGGACGCTCCAAAACTCCGTGTCCTTTTCCGCCTCGATCATCACGTTGAACTGCATATCCGGCAGGACACAGGAGGCGCTGAGCAAAGACACATCGTATTCAAACAGCCGGCTCAGGGTGATCTCCCGTCCATCTTCGGACAGGATAAAGGTCCGGAGCTGTCCCGATTTGATCAGCACCAGCCCAAGACATTCGGTACTGCTGTCGTGGATCTGCTTTCCCTTTTTGACCTGGTGAAACCGGATCACCTGGGCGATCCGCTGCTGCTGATCGGTGGTCAGCTTGTCCCAAATAGGTAGATATTCAGCGAATTCCATAGAACTGCCTCCTTTGTTTTTTATCATTATATCCGGAAAGTTTGCATATGTCAATTGGATTATTGACATATGCCGGAAATGGGGTATAATAACAGTAACCCAAGGAAAGGAGGACTCCCATGTCCAGACCCAGAAAATGCCGGAAGGTCTGCCATTACCCCACCGCCCGGGGCTTTGACCCTGCCGGGGACGAGGGTTCCGGGGGCACCGTGGTGCTGGCTGTGGACGAATACGAGACACTCCGTCTCATCGACCGGGAGGGCCTTTCCCAGGAGGCCTGTGCCGCCCGGATGGGGGTCGCCCGGACCACGGTCCAGCAGATCTATGCCTGCGCCCGGAAAAAGCTGGCGGATGCCCTGGTGGAGGGCATGGCCCTGCGGATCCGGGGCGGGGATTTTTCCCTGTGCGACGGCACCGGAGCCTGTGAGCAGGAGCCCTGCTTCAAGCGGCAGTACCATGAAAAATACGAAAAACCGAAAGGAGATCAATTTATGAGAATCGCGGTAACTTACGACAACGGTGAAATCTTCCAGCACTTTGGCCACACCCAGCAGTTCAAGGTCTACGACGTGGAGAACGGCAAGATCGTGGCTTCTGAGGTGGTGGATACCAACGGCAGCGGCCACGGTGCCCTGGCTGGGGTCCTGACGGCTCTGAATGCCGACGTGCTGATTTGCGGCGGCATCGGCGGCGGTGCCCAGATGGCTCTGGCGGCGGCGGGTATCCAGCTCTTCGGCGGTGTCTCCGGCAATGCCGACGCGGCGGCGGAGGCCCTGGTGGCGGGCAAGCTGGCCTGGAATCCCGATGTGCGGTGCAACCACCATGACCACCATCACGGCGAGGGCCATGACTGCGGCCATCACCACGATCACGACCATGACCACCAGTGCGGTCACCACGGCTGCGGCCATCATGGCTGCGGCGGCCACAACGGATAACAAACACGCCCGAAAGGGCGTGTTTTTTTCGTTGAGAGTTGAAAGTTGAGAGTTAAGAGTTTTTGCCGCCGGAGCCCTGGCGCCCCCACAGGGGGAGCTGTCAGCGAAGCTGACTGAGGGGGTGTCCCATCGAAAGGAGCGCATTCCACCACAATCGCCGCCGGAGCCTGTCATTGCGAACCAGTGCGCACACTGCGACTCGCCAAGAGCCGCCCTTCGGGCGGTTGCTCGCTTGCATGGCGCCTGCGGGCGCTCATGGTGTGGCAATCCGTTCTCCAAAATGTTTCATCTTTGCTGGAAGT
>JAFVWL010000029.1 GCA_017501695.1 Oscillospiraceae bacterium | reverse complement strand
GATCATCGTGGACACCTACGGCGGCTACTTCTCCCATGGCGGCGGTGCCTTCTCCGGCAATGACCCCGCCAAGGTGGACCGTTCCGCTGCCTACATGGCCCGGTATATGGCAAAGAATCTGGTGGCCGCCGGCCTGGCCAAAAAGGTCCAGGTCCAGCTTGCCTACGCCATCGGCGTGGCGGAGCCTGTTTCCGTCCGGGTGGACAGCTACGGCACCGGTGTCGTCTCCGACGAGAAGATGACCGAGTACCTGCGGAAGGTCTGCGACCTGACCCCCGGCGGCATCATCCGCAAGCTGGAGCTGCGCCGTCCCATCTATGCCCCCACCGCGGCCCAGGGCCATTTCGGTGTGGAGGGCTATCCCTGGGAGCGCACTGACCTGGCGGCATCCCTGAAGGAACTGGCGGGCCTGTAATAAACCCACTCCTTTGGTATTATACTAGAGGTTGCCTAGAGCATATTCCCGATAAAGAGATGATCCTATGAAACAATCGAAACTGACTGGCCTTCTGCTGACGGTGCTGTGGCTGCTGCAGCTTGGCGTGGAGGGCCTGACCCTGGCTACGGTGTGGCGGCTGGAAATGCTGCCGGACCAGTACCTGCTGCTTCTGGCGGCGGCTATGGCATTGCTGCTGGCAGTGACGGGCCTGCTTCTTCTGCCGGGCCGGAAGCCCAATAAGGGCCGGATCCGCCGGGGCATCGCCTGTGTGCTGGCGGCAGTGATCTGCCTGGGCTGCGCCGCTGTGGCCGGAGTGGTGTCCGATGTGTATGAGACGCTGCAGAATGTGACGGACAACCCGCCCCGGGACACCAACCTGACCACCCGGTCCCTGTACGTCCGCAGAGACAATCCCGCCGGGACACTGGCGGAGCTGACGGGCCACACTGTGGGCCTGGTGGCGGGCTATGACCGGGCCAATACGGCCCAGGCCTTGGCGGAGCTGGAACACACTGCGGGCCTGACTCTGGAGCGGAAGGAATTTGCCAATCTGCAGGACCTGGTCCAGGGCCTGTATGACGGCGAAGCGGATGTGATCCTGCTCAGCGACGCCAACCTGGGCGTCCTGGAAGAGATTTTTGGGGATTTCCAGGACCGGGCACGGCTCCTCCATGAGGTGGAGTTCCAGGCTCAGACGGAGCCTCCCACGAATCCGCCCACGGTTCCTCCCACGGACCCGCCGACACAGCCGCCCACTGACCCTGTCGGTCCGGATCCTACAGACCCCACGGTTCCTCCTACGGAGCCGCCTACGGAACCGCCCACGGTTCCTCCCACGGAGCCGCCTACGCAGCCCCCTACGGAGCCGGTGGATGTGACGGAGGATCCCTTCGTGTTCTATATGGCCGGCTCCGATACCCGCAGCAGCCGCCTGAGCAGCAGCCGCAATGATGTGAACATCCTGGTGGTGGTGAACCCGAAAACCAAGCAGATCCTGCTGGTCAATACTCCCCGGGACTATTATGTGCCCAATTACGCCGGCGGCGGAGCCCGGGATAAGCTGGCCCACTGCGGCAATTATGGTATCTACAATTCCATGGCCGCTCTGGAATGGGTCTATGACCTGAACGTAGATTTCTACGGTCAGATCAACTTCCGGGGCTTTGAGACCTTCATCGATGCCATTGGCGGCGTGACGGTCTATTCCGACGTGGCCTTTACCGCCGGAATCTATCCCATCCAGCGGGGAGAAAACTACCTGACCGGAAAAATGGCCCTGGCCTTTGCCCGGGAACGGTATAACCTGGCCGATGGCGACCACGCCCGGGGCAGGCATCAGATGAAGATTATCCGGGGTGTCATCGACAAGCTGACCTCCGGCACCACCGTCATCACCCGCTACGCGGACATCCTGGACAGCCTGGAGGGTATGTTCGCCACGGATATGTCCATGTCGGACATCAGCAAACTGGTACGGATGCAATTGGAGGATCTGGCAAGCTGGAATATCGTCTCCTATGCCGTCAGCGGCACCGGTGATATGACCGAGACTTATTCCGCCCCGGGCATGGACCTGTGGGTCATGCGGCCGGACTGGGACACGGTGGCCTATGCCAAGAGCTTGATCCAGCGGGTCATGAACGGCGAGATCCTGAGCCAGGACGACATTTAATGTAAAAAGGAACGGTTTGACAAAAACCGTTCCTTTTTTGCACTGTCTTATTTTGTAAAGTAGGCCACTGCCACGGCACCGGGGCCGATATGGGTGCCGATGACGCTGCACATCTGGGTCTGGGCCGCGTCCTGACCGTTCCAAAGGTCCGCTGCCTTTTCCGCGAAGGCACCCAGGGGCGCGGCATCGTTGCCGCTGTAGCCCAGCAGGAAGGGCTTGACGGTATCGATGCCGCCGGTGCCCTCCACCAGGTTCATCAGGGTGGTGATGCCCTGGCGGGCACCCCGGGCCTTGGCGGCGACACCCACCAAACCGTCTGCCACGGTGATCACGGGCTTAATGGACAGCATCCCGCCGACGAAGGCCACGGCGCTGGAAATGCGGCCGCCCTTCTTCAGGTATTCCAGAGTGTCCAGTACGGCGAACAGGCGGATGTTTTCCCGTTCCTGGGTCAGCGTTCGGGCGATTTCCTCGGCCCCCATGCCTCTGTCCACCAGATTCAGGGCGTATTCCACCAGACAGCCGGAACCGATGGCGGCATTGCGGCTGTCCACCACATATACATTGTCGAAATCCTCCGCGGCGATGCAGGCGCTCTGATAGGTGCCGGAAAGCTTGGAGGAAATGGTGATGACCACCGCACTGTCACCTTCCGCCGCGGCTTGTTCAAAGACATCGGCAAAGGCGGCGGGGGTGGGCTGACTGGTGGTGGGCAGCACATCGCTGGTCACCAGTTTGTCATAGAATTCCTTGTGAGAAATGGTAACGCCGTCCACGTATTCCTCGGTGCCAAAATGGATGGTCAGAGGCACCACGGTGAGCCGGGCCTTGGAAGCAGGGGAGACATCTGCGGTGGAATCAACAATAATACGAACAGACATGGTCAAATTCCTTTCAGATTAAGTTGGTGCCGGGCTTGGATTCGGAGGGGAGTCCGTCCTGACTGAGCTGGCGCAGATTGCCGCAGATCAGATCCAGGGCTTCGTAAAAAATTACACGTTTGAATTCGTCCAGACCCTTGCCCGCATTTTCTACGGCCACCAGGACCCGCTGACAGACCTGCTCCGCCGCGGCGGCACCTTCCTCTGTCAGCTTCAGAAGACACCGGTACAGGCTGGACTGCTGTCCGTCCTTTTCGACCAGGCCTTTCTTTTCCATAATGGACATCATCCGGGACACATCGGCCTTGTCCCGGCCGCAGATCTCGCAGAGATTGGCGGCGGTAATGCCGTCGGGATGCTGGAGCATGGTGATGAGGTAGATGCAGTGGGTTCCTTTCAGGCCATACTTCTCCATCTCGTCCGTGGCAATCTTGTGCCAGTAGCGGTAGATTTCAAAAATTGATGATGAGAAACGTTCAAAACGGTCAAGCATGGGGTTACTCCTTTTGATAAAAACGTTGATAAATCAACGAGGTGTATTCTACACGATAGATGTTGAATTGTCAACAGGTAATTGGAAAAATAAAGAAAACCCATACAATTTCATTGCAACCGGGGGAAAATGTGGTATGATATAGAAAAACAAAAACAGATCACGGAGGAATCTCTATGTTGGAGTATATCCGAATCGCCTGCGCCGTACCCCCGGTGAAGCTGGGCGATGTAAAAGCCAATACCCGGGACATCTGCGCCTATCTGGGCCGGGCCGATGAAGCGGCGGCGGACCTGGTGGTTTTTCCGGAGCTGGCCATGACCGGCTACACCTGTGCGGATCTGTTCTTCCAGGATACTCTGCGCAAGGCAGTGGTGGAGGGGTTGGACCGGATCCTGTCCCATTCTGTCCATTACCCCCGGCTGACGGCGGTGGTGGGCGCGCCCCTGTCCATCGGCGGCCAGCTTTATAACTGCGGTGTGGTGATCCGGGCGGGACAGCTTTTGGGCATTGTCCCCAAGACTTATCTTCCCAACTATGGCGAGTTCTATGAGCGCCGGTGGTTTTCTTCCTCCGCGGACCTGCCCCACAGCCAGGTCCGGGCCCGGGAACTGGGCTTTGGGTGGGAGGGAACCTGCCCCGTGGGCAGGGACCTGCTGTTCCGTCTGGGAGACGGGACCCTGATGGGTGTGGAGATTTGCGAGGACCTGTGGACCGCTATGCCGCCCTCTACGCTCATGGCCCTGAACGGCGCGGAGGTGGTGGTGAACCTCTCCGCCTCCAATGAAACCGTGGGCAAGCGGAGCCATCGCCGGGACCTGGTGCGACACCAGTCCTCCGTGTGTACCTGTGTGTATGCCTACTGCTCCGCCGGCTGTACCGAATCCACCCAGGACCTGGTATTTTCCGGTCACAGCCTGGTGGCGGAAAACGGCTATATTCTGGGAGAAAATGACAGTTTTATTGAAACGGACTATCTGCTGGTCCGGGATGCGGACCTGGGAGCGGTCCGGGCGGAACGAAGACAGAATAAGAGCGTCCGGGACGCGGTGTCCTTCTACAGCCACGTGGAGCCCATGCGGGTGGTGGAATGTGAGGACGCAAAACTGCGTTCGGATGGTGTCATGTACCCCTTGACCAGGATGCCCTTTGTGCCCGTTGACGGAGATATCCGCCGTGAGCGGTGCCGGGAGATCTTCGCCATCCAGGTGGCGGGCCTGAAGCGCCGGATGGAGGTGATCGGGGCCGCGGCAGTGGTGGGTGTTTCCGGCGGCCTGGACTCTACCCTGGCCTTGCTGGTGGCAGTGGAGGCCAACCGACAGTTGGGCCGGCCTACGACGGATGTGTACGGCGTGACGCTGCCCTGCTTTGGAACCTCGGATCGGACCTACCGCAACGCCTGGACCCTGATGGAGCTTTTGGGAGTGACCACCCGGGAAATCAACATCCGGGACGCGGTGACCCAGCATTTCCGGGACATCGGCCATGACTCCGGCGTTCACAACGCCACCTATGAGAATGCCCAGGCCCGGGAACGGACCCAGATCCTTATGGACTACGCCGGCACCGTGGGCGGCATCGTGGTGGGCACCGGCGACCTCAGCGAACTGGCCCTGGGCTGGTGTACCTATAACGGTGACCAGATGAGCATGTACGGTGTCAATGCCGGAGTGCCCAAGACCCTGATCCCCTGGATCATCGAGGCGGTGACGGAGTCCGCCTTTGCCCCTGCCCGGGCGGTGCTGAAGGACATTATCGACACCCCCATCAGTCCGGAACTGCTGCCCCCGGACTCCTCAGGCAACATTTCCCAGCAGACCGAGGACCTGGTGGGCCCTTACGCCCTCCACGATTTCTTCCTGTATTATGTGCTGCGGATGGGCTACAGCCCCGCGAAGATATACACCATGGCCTGCCGGGCCTTCCGGGGAGAATTTACCCCGGAGGTCATCAAAAAATGGCTCAGAAGCTTCTACCGCCGGTTCTTTACCCAGCAGTTCAAGCGCAACGCCATGCCGGACGGTGTGAAGGTAGGCTCCGTGAGTCTGAATCCCCGGGGCGACTGGCGGATGCCCAGCGATGCCTCTGCCCGCCTCTGGCTGGAAGAAGCGGAGAATCTGTAATATGAAACGGGCGGACCCTGCCGGGTCCGCCCGTTACAGACTGTCGAAAAACCTGTCATGCGAACCAGTGCGCACACTGCGACTCGCCAAGAGCCGCCCTTCGGGCGGTTGCTCGCTTGCATGGCGCCTGCGGGCGCTCATGGCGTGGGAATCCGTTCTCCAAAATGTTTCGTTTTTGCTGAAAGTACGCCTAAAACCGCAGGTTTTAGGGGATGCGGATTGCCACGTCGCCGCCTTTTGGGCGGCTCCTCGCAATGACATTCTTGTTTCGATACTTTTTTGACACGCTGGAAACGGGCGGACCCGGCAGGGTCCGCCCGTTAGACTGTCTAAAAACCACGTCATTCCGAGCCGGTGCTCACACTGCGACTCGCCAAGAGCCGCCCTTCGGGCGGTTGCTCGCTTGCATGGCGCCTGCGGGCGCTCATGGCGTGGGAATCCCGTAAATAGCTTATTTGATGGATTTTGCGTATTCTGTGGGTGTGATGCCGAATTTGTCCTTGAACTGTCTGGAAAAATGGTGGACAGTGGAATAGTTCAGAGCCGCGGCGATTTCGGTGAAGTTCATGGAACCCTCCCGGATCAGTTCCTTGCTTTCCTGGAGCTTGACCCGGCGGATATAGTCGCCGGGGGAAATCCCCAGGTGCTTGTGGAACAGGGCGGTCAGATAGCTGGGGCTGACATCTGCCTTCCTGGCCACCAGAGGGACCGACAGCTTTTCGCGCACATGGGTGCTGACGTACTGCTGGGCCTGGCGGATCACCTCGTTTTCCGTGTGAATGGCATGGACGGGCCGGGCATTGGGGGCAGGGGCGGCGGATTCCCGCAGCAGGGTCAGGATCAGCAGCTCCAACGCGGCGATCACATAGCTGCCGGAATACCGGTCGCCCCGCTCCCATTCCCGCCGCACAAGCTGCAGCATTTCGGCAACCATCTGGGGTGCCGGGATCTTCCGCCCGGTCAGCTCGGCCAGATCTGTGCCGCGGATCCGGAATACGATGGACAGAAACCGGGGCGCTATGCCCGCATCAGCGTACTGCATATGAAACTGCCCCGGGGCATACAGCACCAGCTCTCCGGCTTCCAGTACCAGATCCTTGCCGTCAGCAACGCTGTGCAGTTGTCCCTGATCCACATATATCAGCTCCGGGGCGTGGTGGACCTGTCCGGGGAAGACGAAGCCCGGCTCGGTTTCCCGGCAGACAAAACTGTCCACAGAGTCAATATGAATGGTCCGCTCCATGGGCGCTACCTCCGAAAAAGATAATAAAGAGGTCACGGTTCGTGACCTCTTTATTATATCAGAAATAATCGGTTTTGGCAAATGCTTTATCGCTGATATTCGAACTGCATATCATAAATATCCACAATATCGCCGTCCTGGATGCCCATTTCCTCCAGACGGGTGAAAAGTCCGGACTTTCTAAGCAACAGATCGAAATGGTTCCGGGCTTCGTAATCGTCGAAATTGATATCCATGATCAGCCGCTCCAGCCAGGTGCCGGTGATCAGCCAGGTGCTGCCGTAGTGCTCAATTTCCAGGGCGTTGGGGTCGCCGGCTTCCACAACGGGAGCCACGTACTCCGGCTCATAAATGGTCACCGGAGGCAGAGTCCGCAGCTTGTCCGCCACGGTACGCATAAGATTCCGGGTGCCTTGGGTTGTGCCGGCGGAGATCTCATACAGCTCGATGCCCAGCTCTGCGCAGTGCTCACGAAGCCGCTCCAAATTGTCGGAATCCGGGGGCAGCAGGTCACACTTGTTTGCAGCGACGATCATGGGCCGGTTGCTCAGGTCCACACTGTAATCGTGGAGCTCCGCGCAGATGGCGTCAAAATCCACAACGGGGTCCCGGCCTTCGCTGCCGGAAACATCCACCACATGGACCAGCAGACGGCAGCGGTCAATGTGCCGCAGGAAATCATGGCCCAGACCGGCGCCCTCGGCGGCACCTTCAATGATGCCGGGGATGTCCGCCATGACGAAGGAAACGCCCTCGTCCACATAGATCACACCCAGATTGGGGAACAGGGTGGTGAAGTGGTAGTTGGCGATCTTGGGCCGGGCGTTGGAGGTAACGGAGAGCAGGGTGGATTTGCCCACGTTGGGGAAGCCCACCAGGCCCACATCGGCCAGCAGCTTCAGCTCCAGAATGATGTCCCGTTCCTCGCCCTTCCGGCCGGACTTGGCGAACCGGGGAACCTGACGGGTGGCGGTGGCGTAGTGCTGGTTGCCCCAGCCGCCCCGGCCGCCCTTGGCGATGACGAAGTCCTCGCCGGTGGACATATCGATGATGATCTGGTTGGTTTCCGCGTCCCGGACCACGGTGCCCCGGGGCACCTGGATCACCAGGGGCTCGCCCCGTTTGCCGCTCATCTTCCGGCTGCCGCCGTTGAGACCGGCACCGGCGGTGTACTTGCGCTTGTAGCGGAAATCCAGCAGGGTGGTCATATTGTCGTTGACCCGGAGAATGACGCTGCCGCCATGGCCGCCGTCGCCGCCGTCGGGACCGCCGGAGGCCACATATTTTTCCCGATGGAAGGCCACCGCACCGTCGCCGCCGCGTCCGCCCACCACCGTGATTCGTACTTTATCAACAAACATTCTGAATACCTCCATAATAAAACAGATGGGGTTTATGGTGTCATAAATTGTAGTTTACAGTTTTATACGTCATTGCGAGGAGCCGCCCCAAAGGCGGCGACGTGGCAATCCCGTATGGCGACGCAGCACCTATCATTGATGAAAATATAGCGTAGATCCAGGAAAAAGAACAGATTTCTTCTGTCGAAAGTTCCCGGAAACCTGAAGGG
>JAFVWL010000028.1 GCA_017501695.1 Oscillospiraceae bacterium | reverse complement strand
TGTATCTTAGTGAGTTCTGCTACAGATTCAACCGCAGATTCTTTAACGGTGCCATATTCGACAGGCTTTTAGTTGCTATCGCTGGATAACACTATATTTTGTGTCTTGCTGACTAAAGCCGATAACCACAACTACAATTTACCGAATCAACAGGAGGTGTCCTCATGTACAACATCCTGATTTGCGACGATCAGCCGGACATTGTCAATGCCCTGAAAATTTATCTGAAGCCCGAGGGCTACGGGCTTCTGGAAGCCCGCAACGGCCTGGAAGCCCTGGAGCTGGTAAAGACCCGGGAGGTCCACCTGGTGCTGCTGGATGTGATGATGCCCCTGATGGACGGCATCACCGCCACGGCAAAGATCCGTGAGATCTCCAACATCCCCATCATCCTTCTGACCGCCAAATCTGAAACCGAGGATATGGTCCTGGGACTGAATGTGGGAGCTGACGACTACATCACCAAGCCCTTCGTGCCTGTGGAGGTTCTGGCCCGGGTCCGCAGCCAGCTCCGGCGGTACGCCCGGCTGGGCAGCCAGCCCCAGAACCGGGATGATCTGACCGTGGGAGCCATCACCCTGAACGACAAGTCCAAAACCGTCACCGTGGACGGAGAACCCGTGTCCCTGACCCCCATCGAATATGCCATTTTGCATTTGCTGATGAAAAACCCCGGCCGGGTCTACTCCACCAAGGCCCTTTACGAAGAAGTCTGGCAGGAAGCGGCTCTGGGCAGCGAGGGTGCCGTCGCCGTCCATATCCGCCACCTGCGGGAAAAGATCGAGATCAACCCCTCCGAGCCCCGGTATCTGAAAGTCGTCTGGGGCCAGGGCTACAAGCTGGAAGGAGGCGTCCGGTAGGATATGAAAAACAACATCGCATTGAAATTCCTGGCGGTATTGGTCTGCGCCCTGACGCTGCTCACCTCGATCCTCAGCATCATCGGCATCGCGGCGCTGGAAAAGGCGGAGCTGTACGAGCAGGACTACCAGGCCCAATACCAAAGCCACTACGACACCCTCAATCAACGGGCCGCCACGGAGCTGGCCCGGCGGCAGCTTTCCCGGCATCTGGGCGGCTGCGACGATGCCCTGCTCGATGTCCTGGACACGCAAGACTGGCTGGACCAACATTTCCGCCAGGGCGCTTACTTTTACACCATCCGGGCCCTGGACGGCGAGGTCCTGTACACCGACTACAACGGTGTCACACAGACGGAAAATATCGAGGTCCGGGTGACCTCCGGCTATTACTACCGGCAGCTTGCGGTCACCGCTTCGGATGTGGAGGACCAGTTCGAAGGGAACCCGGTCTTCCATCCCACGGATCCTTCCGCCCCCACGGAAAATCCCGCCGCGGATACCGTCCACATTTTTGTGGAGAAGCTGGGCATCTACATGGCCTACACCTATCAGCGGGAAGTCATGCCCACGGTAACTGTAACCCTGCACCTGCTGCCCGACGCCCGGCTGGACGCGGAGCTGTGTGACCTGGCTCTGCTGCTGTGGCAGAAACGGTATAACCTGTTCGTGATTCTGGCAGGCAGCCTGCTGCTGTTTGCCATCGGCGCGGTATACCTGTGCTGCGCCGCGGGCCGGAAGCCCGGGTCCGAAGAAATCAGAGCCCGGGGCTTCAACGCCCTGCCCCTGGACCTGTATACCCTGGGCTGCGCCTTCTGCCTGTTCCTGGCCTACGAGGTGGCCCAGGAAATCGGCTACTGGTTCGGTGCCAGTCAGATCGTGTTTTTCATGTTCTTCCTGTTCCTGGGGTTCTTCTGCTGCCTGCTGTTCGTGGCCTGGTGCTTTGCCTGGGCCGCCCAGATCAAGGAAGGCAACGGACGCTGGTGGCGGAAAAGCGTCATGGGCTGGACCGCTCTGGAGCTGATCAAAATCCTGAGCGAGGCCGTCACCACCCACATCCCCAATTTCTTCCGCTGGCTGGGCCGGTCCATCGTCCGGCTGTACCGGGGCATCCGGAAAATCCTGGTGTTCCTGGCCACGGAGATTTCCGGGGTGCTTCAATGGTTCTTCCTGGGTCTGTGGGGCATTTTCGTCAAGATCCTGGGTGTCCTGGTGAAAGCGGCGCGGGCCCTGTGGGCATCCTTCCTGGAATTCTGCCGCTGGGTCCGGGACCTGGTTCACCGGGCTCTGTCCCTGCTGCCCCTGACCTGGCAATGGCTGCTGGTGGGCTTTGTCCTGGTGCTGATGCTGTATATCTGCCTGCGGTCCTACAAAACCGGCTGGCTGCTGGTGGGCTTCGGCATTTTCTTCGCCGCGGTGCTCTACGGTGCCCATGCCTTCGGCGTGCTGATGGAAGCTGCCCGGCGCATGAGTCGGGGCGATCTGGATACCAAAGTAGCGGACAGCTTCCTGCTGGGTGCTTTCCGGGATTTCGCGGAGGACCTGAACGCCCTGGGCGGCAGCGCCAAGCTGGCGGCCCAGAAGGAAATGCGGTCCGAACGAATGAAAACCGAGCTGATCACCAACGTATCCCACGATATCAAGACCCCCCTGACCTCCATCATCAACTATGTGGACCTGCTGCAAAAGCCTCATACCCCGGAGGAGGAGCTGGAATATCTGGAGGTCCTGGGCAGGAAATCCGAACAGCTCAAGAAGCTGATCCAGGACCTGATGGAAATGAGCAAGGCCAGCACCGGCAACATCGCCGTGGACATCCGGCCCCTGGACGCGGGAGAAGCCGTAAATCAGGCCCTGGGCGAATTCGCGGACAAGCTGGATGCCTGCCGCCTGACCCCGGTGGTCACCCTGCCGGAGGTGCCCGTGACCATGCTGGCCGACGGGCGGCTGGTTTGGCGGGTCCTGAGCAATCTACTGAGCAACGCGGTGAAATACGCCCTGCCGGGGACCCGGCTGTATGTGGATGTGGCCCGGTCCGGGGACACGGTGCGGATCTCCCTGAAGAACGTGTCCGCTCAGCCCCTGAATATGGACGCGGAGGAGCTGATGGAGCGGTTCGTCCGGGGCGATGTGTCCCGGAACACCGACGGCAGCGGTCTGGGTCTGAACATCGCCCGGAGCCTGATGGAGGTCCAGCAGGGCCGGCTGACCCTCAGCATCGACGGCGACCTGTTTAAGGCTTCCCTGACCCTCCCGGCTGGGTGAGAGAAATTGTAGTTTAGCGTAATTGCCGCACCGAAAAGAACCACGTCATTGCGAGCCAGTGCGCACACTGGCGTGGCAATCCCCTTCAGGTTTCCGGAATCTTTCGCCAGAAGAAATCCGTTCTTTTTCCTGGAACTACGCTATATTTTCAACAACGATAGGTGCTGCGTCGCCATACGGGATTGCCACGTCGCCGCCTTTGGGGCGGCTCCTCGCAATGACGTATAAAACTGTAAACTACAATTTCCCGGCCCTGTGATTTGTTCACAATTTCGTCATTTTTTATTTACCTTTCATTTATTGGCTGTTCAAAAGCGAATTATACGATAAAACCACGAAAGGGACGGAAGCCGTGAGCCGAACCTTTCACCTCCGTAGATCCTCTTTTCTACCTCTCTTCTTTCCAAACCCAAGCGAAAAAACCGCTGCCACCAGGCAGCGGTTTTTTCATGTTATTCTTCCAGCAGCGCCCGGAACACCGGCAGGCTCCGGCGGATCATCTCCGGGCTGACGCAATAGCAGATGCGGAAATACCCCGGACAGCCGAAGCCGTCCCCGGGAACCAGCAGCAGGTCCTTTTGCTTTGCCTTTTCCGAGAAGGCCACCGCGTCTCCCCCGGGGGCCTTGATGAACAGATAGAAGGCACCGTCGGGCTCCGCCATCTCGTAGCCCATAGCCGTCAGGCTGTCATAAAGCATCCGGCGGTTTTCGTCATAGGCCTCCAGGTCGGGCCGCACCCCGGCGCACCGGGCGATGACCTTCTGCATCAGGCTGGGGGCGCACACATGACCTGCCGCCCGGGCAGCACCCGCCACCGCCGCAATCAGTTTTTCCTGGTCCGCCGCGGACCCGGGCACATAAACATAGCCGATCCGCTCCCCGGGCAGGGACAAGGACTTGGACCAGGAATAGCAGACCACCGTATTCCCATAGATATGGGGGAGCCAGGGGGCAGTCAGGCCGCCGTAAGTCAGCTCCCGATAGGGCTCGTCGGAGATGATATAGATGGGGTGGCCAAACTGGCGGCTCTTGGCCTCCAGGATCTCCGCCAGCCGCTCCAGCACCGCCCGGGCATAGATCACGCCGGAGGGATTGTTGGGGGAATTGAGGATCACCGCCGCCGTATCCGGGGCGATCATGGACTCCATCCGTTTCAGATCGATCTGGAAGGTAGGCTTACAGGCCGGGACCACATCCATCTGCGCCCCGGCGGCGGCGATGAATACGGCATACTCCGGGAAATAGGGCGCAACCACCAGCACCCGCTCACCGGGCCGGGTCACAGCCTGGAGAGCCGCGGTCAGACCGGGGGCAGCGCCGCAGGTGATAAACAGATCCTCCGGCTTTGCTCCGGCGGAAAACCGGGCGTTCAGATCCTCCGCCACGGCCCTGCGGGTATCGAAATCTCCCACGGCGGAGGTATAGCCGTGGACTGTCAGGGAATCCAGCTCCGCCAGCACCGCCCGGATGGCATCGTTGACCTGAGGCGGGGCGGGGATGGAGGGATTGCCCAGGCTGTAATCAAAGACATTTTCCGGTCCCACCTCCGCCGCCCGGCGGCGGCCATATTCAAACAGCTCCCGGATCACCGACCGGTTGGAGCCAAGAGCGCAGGCATTTTCATTAATCATGGGGAGTCCTCCTTTATCTCGTCATTGCGAGGAGCAAAGCGACGCGGCAATCCCGTAAGGTTTCCGGGATGTCCACGGGATCGCCACGCCATGAGCGCCCGCAGGCGCCATGCAAGCGAGCAACCGCCCGAAGGGCGGCTCTTGGCGAGTCGCAGTCTGAGAACCGGCTCGCAATGACGTGCTGATTTTACATTTCGTACAGGGCCGCCTTGGGGTGGTATGGCTGGGGCTTATATGTAACGGAACCGATGGGCTTGCCCTCGATGCCGTATTTGGGATTGTAGCCGAACATGTTTACATAACGTTCCAAATCATCCTTTTCCTGCTCCATGGCCTCCATGACCGCCAGGGTAGCCACCACATCATCCACCGCCCGGTGGGAATTGACCACCTGACCGGACAGGCCGTAGACCTCAATGGCATTGCACAGCTTGTGGGGATAATCGTGGCGGTCCTTGTACACTGTCAGCAGGTCCAGCTTGTCCTTGCCCTTCAGGATGGCCGGGTCCCCGTCCCGCAGCAGCATATAGAACAGAAAGCTCAGGTCAAAATGGGCATTGTAAGCCAGCAGCAGAGTATTGCCCCGGATCATCTCCGCAATATCCCGGCAGACCCGGGCCTTGGACAGGCCCCGCTCCCGGATGGCCTGGGTTGTGATGCCCGTGAGCTGCTCGATCTTGGCGGGCACAAAGCCCCCGGGACTGAGACTCACCAGCTCATCATATTCCCGGAGGATGACGGGAACCCCGTCCCGCCGCTCCACCACGATGGCGGCGAATTCAATGATCTCATCCCGGCTGTACAGCAGGCCGGTGGTCTCCGTGTCAAACAGCACCAGCCGGTCATATTTTTCAAACAATTTCTCCAAACGGGCCATATTATACTCCTTCTGCCAGGTCCATGGCCCGGCGGAATTTACTCTTTTTTTCGGGAACCAGGCCGAATCTCCCGGCCAGGTCTTCCATATAGGCGATCATGGCGGCGCGGCTGCCGGATTTCAGCTCCAGCTCCACCTCGCACAGGGGGATTTCCCGGCCACCGCCCAGGAGCAGCCCGGAATCCAGGGCCAGCTCCGCGGCAAAATCGGCGGTAACGATGTCCACCGCCCGGCGGGTAAAACGGGCACCGCAGACCGGCTCCAGGCCCTGGGCGCAGAACAGGATCAGATATTCCGGAGCGCCGAGTTTACATAACTCCGGAACCGCCGCCGTGATATCCGGGCTCAGAAATTCCCACTCCCCCCGGTCCCCATTCCCGGCGGGGGTCTTGACCGTGCAGACGGACCGTTCATTTTCCATACGGCGGCGGAGGGTGATCTTCCGGGCGGACAGAAGCCGGTCCGGCGTATCGTAGTAGGTGGTCTCCATGGCGATGACCCGGGCATCCGCGCCCACATGGGCCAGCAAAGCCCGCTGGGCCCCCGCATCTGCCCGGTATTTCAGTTCAAACTCAATGCCCATAACGGCCTCCCTATTTCCCAATCGCCCGGACATTTTGCGCCGCAAAATGTCCACAAGATCCTTCGGTAATCGCAAATCCTGACTTCGCGGAAATTGAAACAATTTCCACCGGGCACCCGTAAAGGACGCCCCCGTGAAAACATTATACATCCTTTCTGTCCGGTACGCAAGAATCTTTCGCAGGCAACGGTTTCCGACAGGAAAATTTCCCGGTTCGTGGTAGGATTTTTCCATGAACGATTACGAAAGGCCGTGATACCTATGATGACCATTCCGTCACAGCTTCGCCGGTGGCGGCAGATCCTGGAAACCCTGTCCCATAATCCCCGGTGGCACCGGGCCGGGAAGCTGGCGCTTTACGCCCTGGGGGCGTTTTTGCTCAGCGCCGCCAGTCTGAGCCATGCCCCCATTCCCCTGGCCCTGGGTTTGCTGCTGTGGACCTCCGGCTGGGAGGCAGTATCGGTCTGTGCCGGCGGATTGGGAGGCTACCTGCTGTTCTGGGGCGCTTACGGACTCCAGGGCGCGGTCTGGATGCTTCTGGGCTTGGTACTGGCTCTGGGTCCGGCCCAATGGCCCACGGTTCGGCAGATCCCCCTGCTGCCCAGTGCCCTGGGAACCTTGATTGCGGCCCTGACAGGTCTGGCTTTTCAGATCTGGGGACTGGATGACGGCGGGCTTCCCCTTTACTTACTTCGGATGGCCGTAGCTGCCGGAAGTGCCTGGCTGTTTCCCGCGGCAGCGGAGAAGGAGCCCTTTGCCCTGTGGCTTCTGGGTGGTGTGGGGGTTCTGGCGCTGGCCCAGATCCTGCCCCTGCCCTGGCTGAATCTGGGCTGTGCCGCGGCGGCAGCCATTGCCGCCGCAGGCAGTTTTCCCGCCGCGGCCATGGCGGGGCTGGCCCTGGATCTGGCCCAGGTGGCCCGGGTGCCCATGACCGCGGTGCTGTGCCTGATCTACCTTGTCCGGCTGATACCCGGCACCGGAGATACCCTGCTGCGGATCGCCCCGGCATTTCTGTATCTTTTGGTGTGTGCTTTGACGGGCACCTGGGATCTTGCACCGGTGCCTGCCCTGTTCCTGGGCGGGCTGCTGAGCCGGTTCCTGCCCGGTCAGCCCCGGCTGGCCCACCGGCGGGGGGAAACCGGCGGCGCCCAGGTCCGGCTGGAAATGGCCGCGGAGGTCCTGGCACAAACCCAGCGGCTGCTGCTGGAAACGCCGGAGCCGGATATTGACGAGGAAGCCCTGGTGCTCCGGGCAGTGGAGCGGGCCTGCGGAAGCTGTCCCGCCCGGAAGCACTGCCGGGACCGGGACAGCATGGCAGCCATGAGTCCCCTGCTGCTCCACCGGACCCTGCTGAGCCCCATGGACCTGACGGCCTCCTGCCGGAAAAGCAGCCGGGTCCTGGGAGAGCTCCACCGGAGTCAGGAGCAGCTCCGGTCCATCCGGGCCAGCCGGGACCGGCAGGCGGAATACCGGTCCGCCATGATCCAGCAATACAGCTTTCTGTCCCAATACCTGCGGGACCTGTCCGACAGTCTGTCCCGCCGGGACCGGATCCCCCGATGGAATTACAGTGTCCGGGTATCCGTCTACGCCAACCGGCAGGCCGGGGACAACGGGGACCGGTGCCTGTGGTTCCCGGGGGTGGGCGAGGATTATTTTGTGCTGCTGTGCGATGGCATGGGCACGGGCCTGGGAGCCATCGACGAAGGCCGCACCGCCGCCGGGATGCTTCGGGACCTGCTGGCCGCCGGATTCCCCCCGGAACACGCCCTGCGGAGTCTGAACAGCCTGTGTGCCCTCCGGGACCGGGCAGGGGCAGTCACCGTAGATCTGGCCCGGATCCGTCTGGACACGGGCCGCGTGACCCTGTACAAATGGGGAGCCGCCCCCTCCTTCCTGCTGAAGCGGACCGGGGCGGAAAAAATCGGGACAGCCGGACCGCCCCCGGGCCTGTCGGTGCAGGAGGCCACGGAAACGGTATCACGGCTGTCCCTTCGGGTGGGAGAGACGCTGCTGATGCTCAGTGATGGGGTGGAGGGAGAGGAAGTCCGCCGTCACTGGGACGGAGCAGCGGACACCGGGGCCGGGGAGCTGGCCACACGGCTGCTGGAGCAGGAGGACGGGACCGACGACGCCACCGCGGTGATCATCACGCTGGAACCGGAGCCCGTGGTTACATAATACCACACATTTCCCACGAATGCTGTCGAAACACAAGATGTAGGTGTCATTTTTGCAGAAATACCACAATATTTTGATTATTACCGTGTCAATTGTCAAACGAAAAGGGCCGCGTCCGCGGCCCTTTTGCTTATTCTCCGTAACCGTTGGGGTTGGTGCTCTGCCAACGCCAGGAGTCCCGGCACATATCCTGCAGGGTCTTCTCCGCCGTCCAGCCCAAGACCTCCCGGCTCTTGGCGGGATCCGCATAGCAGGTGGCAATGTCGCCGGGGCGGCGGGCCACGATCCTGTAGGGAAGCTCCAGACCGTTGGCCTCATTGAAGGCATGGACCATATCCAGCACACTGTAGCCCACGCCGGTACCCAGATTGAACACCTCGCAGCCCTGGTGGCTGTCCACATATTCCACCGCCGCCACATGGCCCTTGGCCAGGTCCACCACATGGATGTAATCCCGGACGCCGGTGCCGTCGTGGGTGTCATAATCGTTTCCGTACACGCTGAGGAATTCCCGGCGGCCCACGGCCACCTGGGTGATGTAGGGCATCAGGTTGTTGGGAATGCCCCGGGGATCCTCACCGATGCGGCCGCTTTCATGGGCACCGATGGGGTTGAAATACCGCAGCAGGGCAATGGACCAGTCGCCGTCGGCGTAGGCCATGCCGGAGAGGATCTGCTCGGTCATGTACTTGGTCCAGCCGTAGGGGTTGGTGCAGCCGCCGGTGCGGCTGGTTTCCCGCAGGGGCATCTCATTGTCAGCAGTGTACACCGTGGCGGAGGAGGAGAAAATGATCCGCTTCATGCCCACGGCCTTCATAACTTTCGTCAGGACCAGGGTGGAATTCAGGTTGTTGTCGTAGTATTCCCAGGGCATGGCAACGCTCTCACCCACGGCCTTCAGGCCGGCGAAATGGATGACGCATCCAATGTCATTTTCGGCGAAGATCCGGCGCAGCAAAGTCTCGTCCCGGACATCGCCCTCGTAGAACACCAGATCCTTTCCCGTCAGCTCCCGGACCCGGTCCAGGCTCTTGGGATTGGAATTACACAGGTTGTCGATGACTACCACGCCGTAGCCCCGCTCCAGAAGCTCCAGGCAGGTGTGGGAACCGATATAACCGGCACCGCCGGTGACAAGCACATTCATGAAAACGCCCTCCTGTTTGATTTGGTTTTATTTTACCGCACCCGGTTCAAAATTGCAACGGTCCTTTGTTTTTTCTTGCTATTTTTTCTCCGGAGGGCTATAATGAAAACAGAATTGATAGGAAGAGAAATTGTAGTTTAGCGTAATATGTCCGCGTAGGGGGCGACCCTTGCGGTCGCCCGGCGGCGAAGCCGCCTCGGCCCCCGCTTTTCAAGAGGGGGCTGGCAAAAATCGGCTCTTCGGAACCGATTTTTGACTGGGGGAGTT
>JAFVWL010000027.1 GCA_017501695.1 Oscillospiraceae bacterium | reverse complement strand
TCTTAGTGAGTTCTGCTACAGATTCAACCGCAGATTCTTTAACGGTGCCATATTCGACAGGCTTTTAGTTGCTATCGCTGGATAACACTATATTTTGTGTCTTGCTGACTAAAGCCGATAACCACAACTACAATTTATCTTTCCCCAACGAAAGGAAGTATTCTATTTGGACACTTTGATTTCCAACGTGACCGTTGTGACCATGAACGAGCGGATGGAGGTACTCTTCGGGGCTTACTTAGGCGTGACCGACGGCAAGATCAGCCACATCTCCAAGGTTCCTCCCAAGGAGCAGCCCGCCACCATCATCGACGGCACAGGCATGGTAGCCATCCCCGGTCTGATCAACTGCCACACCCATCTGGCCACCGCTTCCCTGCGCAGCTACCTGGATGACCTGGGCGCAAAGGAAGCCCTGGAGCAGCAGCTCCAGAAGGAAGCCCGGATGGACTCCCGGGCCGCTAAGGCCGCGGCCAAGCTGGCCATGGCCGAATGCCTGCGCTTCGGCATCACCTCCGTTTCTGACCTGTACTACTATCCCGAAGCCACGGCTCAGGCTGCTGACGAGGTGGGCATGAAAGCCAATCTGGCATTGTCTGCCTACCGGTTCCAGGATGAGAACGAACCCTTCGATTTCCATACCGACGAGCAGTGTCAGGAAGTGGAGCGGCTGATTGAAAAATGGCACAATCACGACAGCGGCCGCATCAAGATCGACGCGGGCATCTGGGCCGAATACACCGGCAACTACCCCCTGTGGGAGGGCCTGGCAGCCTGCGCTCTGGACAAGGGACTGGGCTTCCAGCTCCATCTGGGCCAGACCCAGGTGGAAGCCGAGGACTGTCAGGACCGGACCGGCCTGACCCAGGCAGAGCTGCTGAGCTGCCACAATGTGTTCTCCGTCCCCGCCACCGTGGCAGGCTGCAACTGTATGACGGAAACGGACCGGAAGATTCTGGGCAAGAAGAAGGTCACCGCTGTGGCCACTCCCCTGGCGGACATGAAAGCCGGACGGCCTCCCATGCCCATTCTGGACTCTGTGAAGGCGGGCATGAATGTGGCGCTGGGCACCGGCGGTGCCATCGAAAGCGGTAATCTGGACCTGTTCGAGGTCCTCCGTGCCGCCGCGGGTTCCGCCCGGACCGCCGCCGGCAAGGCCGATGCTCTGCCCGCCCCCGCTGCCCTGATGATGGCCACCGTCTGCGGTGCCCGGGCCCAGGGCCGGGCCGGGGAATGCGGTATGCTGAAGGAGGGCATGGATGCGGACATCGCCCTGGTAGACTTCTCCGCCCCCCATCTGCTGCCCTGCCACAATGTGCTTTCCGCTCTGGTGTTCAGCGCCAAGGGCGGCGATGTAGCCATGACTATGGTCCGGGGTAAGATTCTGTACCGCAACGGCCAATTCCCCACCATCGACCTGAAGGAAGTGGTGGAGGAGCTGACCACCTATGCCATCCCCCGCCTGTTTGACGAACAATAAATCTGTCATTCCGAGCCAGTGCGTACACTGGCGTGGGAATCCCGTGGATATGGCGAAAGCTTACGGGATTGCCACGGCGCTACACGCCTCGCAATGACGTGCATAGTGAAGGAGAATCCTATGTCCCAGACACCGAAAAAGCAGAATTTCCTCCATGGCGCGGCGTTGCTGGCCATGGCCACCGCCATTGTCAAGGTCATCGGCGCCCTGTACAAGATCCCCCTGAAAATGATCATCGGGGACCAGGGCTACGGCTATTTCGTCACCGCCTATGACATCTACACCGTTCTTCTGATGATCTCCACCGCGGGTCTGCCCATCGCCATGAGCCGGATGATCAGCCAGGCCAACGCCCTGAACCATAACAATCAGGTCCGCCGGGTGTACAAAACCGCCCGGGCCATCTTTGTGGGTCTGGGCGTAGTCAGCACCCTGCTTATGGTGCTGTTCTGCCACCAGCTTGCTCAGTTCCAGGGTCAGCCCGATGCCTGGGCCGCCATCGCCTGCCTGGGCCCCTGTGCCCTGTTCATGGGCATTATCTCCACCTACCGGGGCTTCTTCCAGGGCCAGGGCGATATGCGCCCCACCTCCAACAGCCAGATGCTGGAAGCTGTGGTCAAACTGGTGGTGGGTCTGGCTGCCGCCTTTGCCATCATGTACTTCACCCAGAGCGTGGCTCTGGCCGCCGCCGGTGCCATCATCGGCGTCACGGTGAGCTGCATGGCCTCCGTAGGCTATCTGTTTTCCAAGTTCCGGCCTGCCTATGCCCAGTTCCCCCAGACCGACGATACTCCCCAGCCCTATGCCGAAACGGTCAAGAGCCTGCTGGCCATCGCCATCCCCATTACCATCGGCTCCGCGGGTCTGCAGCTGCTGACCATCCTGGAGACCAATTTGTACATGGGCCAGCTTCGGACCTCCCTGGATGCCAGTCTCAGCGCCGCGGAACTGGAAACCTGGCTCCAGGCCTACGGCTACAGCGGCGAGGCCCTGGCCCGGGGGGATGCCATCCAGTTCCTCATGGACACCCGTAAGGGCATCTACAACATGGCCCAGACCATCTTCAATATGCCCTGCGCCTTCATCATCCCCATCTGCACCAGCATCATCCCCGCCATTGCCGCCCATCTGACCCTGGGCAGCAACCAGGCCGTGAAGGCCACGGAGGAATCCTCCGCCCGGATCACCGGCCTCATCAGCCTGCCCTGCGCCGTGGGCCTGCTGGTACTGGCCCGGCCCGTCATGGGCCTGCTGGGCGGCTACAGCGGTGAAAAGCTGGACCTGGCAGCTCAGCTCATGGCCCTGCTTTCCGTCAGCATCTTCTTCTACTCCACCATCCAGCTTACCAACTCCCTGCTTCAGGCCCATGGCTACGCTCATATCCCCGTCATCAATATGCTGCTGGCAGGGCTGATGAAGCTGGCTGTGGTCTATGTGCTGTCCGGCAATCCGGAGATCGGCATTCTGGGTGCCGCCATTGGCGCGGTGCTGTGCTACCTGTGCATCAGCATTCTGAACGTTTTCGCCCTGAAGCGGGTGGTGAAGGAAAAGCCCGCCCTGCTGAGCAATTTCCTGCGGCCCCTGCTGCCGGCGGTGATCATGGGTGTTCTGGTCTACGGCTGCTACTTCTGCCTGACGGAGGTGCTGCATATCGGCAGCAATCTGATTCTGTGCGGTGTGCCCATCGTGGTTGGTGTGGTTGCTTATGTGATCTGCATGGTGCTGTTCAAGTCCATCACCCGGGAGGACTGCCTGCTGCTGCCCAAGGGCGAGACCATTGCCCGGCTGTTGAAACTATAATTTCCCGGGGTTTTTCCAGGATTTTCCCTTGCATTTTGGCAAAAAATATGATAGGTTATTATTCCATCTGTTTGGAAAAGAGGAATCACCATGAATAAAACGGAGCTGATCGCCGCCACCGCCCAGAGTGCCGGTGTCTCCAAAAAGGACGCGGAGCGGGTCCTGAACGCCGCTCTGGATCACATCACGGCTACCCTTGTCTCCGGCGGCAAGGTGCAGCTCTCCGGCTTCGGTGCTTTTGAGGCCAAGGAACGGGAGGCCCGGGTGGGCCGGAATCCCCGGACCAAGGAAGCCATTGAGATCCCCGCCACCCGTACCCCCATCTTCAAGCCCAGCAAGGCGCTGAAGGACCTGGTAGGTAAGTAAAATGCGGCTGGACAAATATCTGAAGGTATCCCGGCTGATCAAGCGCCGGACCGTGGCCAACGAGGCCTGCGACAACGGCCGCATCAGCGTCAACGGCCGGGTGGTCAAGGCCAGCTACGAGGTAAAGGTGGGCGACCGGATCGAGATCGCCCTGGGCACCCGGACCGTGGCTGTGGAAGTCGTCCAGGTGGCGGACAATGTCCGCAAGGATGACGCCGGTGCCATGTACAAGGAAGTCTGACAAAAGCGAGGCATACCGCCTCGCTTTTGCTGTTTGTCCCTTTTCGTGAGGAAAATTGTAGTTTCGCGTAATATGTCCGCATAGGGGGCGACCCTTGCGGTCGCCCGGCGGCGAAGCCGCCTCGGCCCCCGCTTTTCAAGAGGGGGCTGGCAAAAATCGGCTCTTCGGAACCGATTTTTGACTGGGGGAGTTCTTGTTTCTCCCCCCGGCCCTTCGGGCCACCCCCCTCATAAATGCGGGGGGCAAGGGGTGCGGTGCTGATATAAACTACAATTTTTCTTGCCAACCCCTGTCACGATCCCACCTCCGGCGGCATAGGATAACCGGAGGTGGTTTTTTCATGTCAATTGTCAACACGACCGTCCCCATTACCGCGGAAAGCGCGGACCGGATGATCCTGGAGCTGGTGGAAGCCTATCCCTTCTGCCGGACCGAGGTCATCGCCACCACCGCCTATGAGCGGCCCATCCGAACCCTGGTGCTGGGCACGGGACCCCGGAAGGTCCTGCTGTCCGCCAGTCATCACGCCAACGAATGGATCACCACCCTGGTGCTCCTGAAATACGCCGAGGATCTGTGCGCCGCCTTCACTGCCGGGGAGGAAAAGGCCCGAAATATTCTGGAAGGCGCCACGGTGTACATGGTGCCCATGGTGAATCCCGACGGAGTGGACCTGGTCACCGGGGCCATCGTCCCCGGGTCCATTCCCTACGAAGCCGCTATCCGCATGGCGGATAGCTACCCCGACATCCCCTTCCCCGACGGCTGGAAGGCCAACCTGCTGGGGGTGGACCTGAACCTGCAGTACCCCGCCGGGTGGCTCCGGGCCCGGGAAATCAAATTCAGCCAGGGCTTCACCCGGCCCGGTCCCCGGGATTATGTGGGCCGGGCGCCCCTGAACCAGCTTGAAAGCCGGGCCATGGCAGGCTACACGGAATTCCTGGACCCGGATATCGTTATCGCCTTCCACAGCCAGGGGAAGCTGATCTTCTGGCAGTTTGACGACATCGAGGTCCCCGGTGCCCGGGAACTGGGGGAAGCTATGGCCGCCGCCAGCGGCTACACCCTGTCGGAAACTCCCTACAATTCCAGCTTCGCCGGGTACAAGGACTGGTTCATCCAGGAATTCCGCAAGCCTGGCTATACCATCGAAGTAGGCGAAGGGGTCAACCCCCTGCCTATCGAACAGTTCGACGAGATCTACGCCGCCTGCGCGCCGCTGCTGGACACGGCTATTGTGCAATTTATGTAAAAAAACAACTGTTTGCGTATTTTTTATTGCAACTCGCCTTTTCTGTGCTATACTAGAGTTAGATTTTTGCGGGTCTTTCCGCTGACGGACACCTTACCAAAGAAGGAGCGATACTTATGAACGTGGATACCTACATCAGCAAGCTGACACTGGAAGAGAAAGCCGCCTTGCTCCAGGGCTGGACCACCTGGACCACCCGGAAGATCGAACACGCCGGGATCCCGGAGATCTTCCTGTCCGACGGCCCCACGGGGCTGCGGAAACAGGAGGGTGCCGCGGACCATCTGGGCCTGAATGCCTCCGTCCCCGCCACCTGCTTCCCCACTGCCGCCACCATGGCCAACACCTGGGATCCCTCCCTGGCGGAGGAGCTGGGCCGCGCCCTGGGCACGGAAGCCGCTTCCCATGAGGTAAATGTGGTCCTGGGCCCCGGCCTGAACATGAAGCGCAGCCCCCTGTGCGGCCGGAATTTTGAATATTACGCCGAGGATCCCTACCTGGCGGGCAAAATGGCCGCTGCCTGCGTCCGGGGCATCCAGGAAAACGGCGTAGCCGCCTGCCCCAAGCATTTCGCCGTCAACTCCCAGGAGCTGCGCCGCATGGCCATGGACTCCGTGGTGGACGAGCGGACCCTGCGGGAGATCTATCTGACCGGCTTTGAGATTGCCGTGAAGGAGGGCAAGGCAAAAACCATCATGACCTCCTACAACATGGTCAACGGGGAATATGCCAACGAGAACGCCCACCTGCTGACGGACATCCTGAAGCGGGAATGGGGCTTCGACGGTTTCGTCATGACCGACTGGGGCGGAGACAACGACCATGTGGAGGGCGTTCGCGCCGGTTCTGCCCTGGTAATGCCCGCACCCGGCCCCTGCTGCGCCGCGGATCTGGTGGACGCGGTGAAGTCCGGCCGGATCGCTGAATCCGTCCTGGAGGATCGGGTCCGGGAGCTGCTGGGCGTGGTTTTCTCCACCACCGAGGCCGTAAAGAACGCGCCCAAGACCTTTGACGCAGAAGCCCATCACGCCATCGCCCGGAAGTGCGCGGAGAACGCCATCGTCCTGCTGGACAACGACGGCATCCTGCCCCTGGCCCCCCAGACCCGGGTGGCCATCGTAGGCGATTTTGCCAAGGCATCCCGGTATCAGGGTGCCGGTTCCTCCCAGGTCAATCCCACGAAGCTTGACCATCTGCTGGACTGCATGGATGGCACGGGCCTGACGGTCACCGGCTTTGCCCAGGGCTTCGACCGGCTGGACCCCAACCCCCATCAGGACCTGATCGACGAGGCAGTGCAGGTCGCCAAGACCGGCGACGTGGTGCTGCTGTGTGTGGGTCTGGATGATATTGCCGAGTCCGAGGGTCTGGACCGGACTACCATGCACCTGAGCAAAAGCCAGTACGCCCTCATCGACGCGGTCTGCGCCGTGAATTCCAACGTGGTCCTGGTGCTCTCCGGTGGTTCCCCCTTCGTCATGCCTGACCGGTCCAAGTACCGCGCCGCCATCCATGGCTATCTCAGCGGTCAGGCCGGCGCCGATGCCATGGCCGATGCCCTGGTGGGCAAGATCAACCCCAGCGGCAAGCTCAACGAAACCTGGCCCAACGCCCTGGAGGAGAACCCCTCCTACCCCTACTATCCCAGCAAGGAGCGGACCAGCGAGCACCGGGAGGGCCTGCACATCGGCTACCGGTACTACGATACCGTGGGCGTTCCCGTCCGGTATCCCTTCGGCTACGGCCTGAGCTATACCACCTTTGCCTACTCCGACCTGAAGGCCGATGCCAAGAGCGTTACCTTCACCGTCACCAATACCGGCAAGATGGACGGTGCGGAAGTGGCGCAGGTCTATGTGGCCTGCCGCAACGGCCAGGTCTTCCGTCCCAGGAAGGAACTGAAGGGCTTCGCCAAGGTCTTCCTGAAGGCCGGCGAGCGCAAAACCGTCACCGTGGAGCTGGACGACAAGGCCTTCCGGTACTTCAACGTGAAGACCAATAAGTGGGAAGTAGAAACCGCCAACTACGACATCTGCGTGGCCGCCAGCGTCAGCGACGTGAAGCTGACCCAGACCATCCGGGTCTTCGGCACCGACGCTCCTAACCCCTACGAGAGCCTTCCCAGCTACGAGAGCGGCCATATCGAAGCCGTCTCCGATGCCGAGTTTGAGGCCATTCTGGGCCGGCCCATCCCCGACGGCTCCTGGACCGGGGACCTGCGGCTCAACGATGCCATCTGTCAGCTCACCTACGCCAAATCCCTGCCCGCCCGGTGGCTGGGCAATATGCTCAAGGGTATGAAGGAAAAGGCCGATGCCAGCGGCAAGCCGGATCTGAATATCATGTTCGTGTACAATATGCCTTTCCGGGCCCTGCCCAAGATGGCCGGTGCCTTCATGGATATGAAGATGGCCGAGGACGTGGTGTTCCTGGCCAACGGTCACTTCTTCCGTGGCCTGGGCCGGCTCATCGTGGACTTCTTCAAGTGCCAGAGCCGGGGCGGCAAGTTTGTCAAAAAGCTGGAAAATGAGCACAAGTAAAAACAGTCCATAACACAACGCACCCGGCTCCATACAGAGCCGGGTGTGTTTCCTGACAAAAAACGATGCATTCGTTGCAATAATCTTGCGAAACATTTATCTTCCTAGTATAATATTGCTATAATTATTTTGATAGGGGTAGAAAGAAATGCTTTCTAGAGAGTGTTTGAATCATCGTCAAGTGTGGCTGGGCGTTGCTATGCTTTGGATTTTAGTCTTCCATTTCCCCGCAGATGTCCCATCTTCGTTTCTCCAGTTGTGGTTATCGGCTTTAGTCAGCAAGACACAAAATATAGTGTTATCCAGCGATAGCAACTAAAAGCCTGTCGAATATGGCACCGTTAAAGAATCTGCGGTTGAATCTGTAGCAGAACTCACTAAGATACATTTGCAGAT